>CANRLY010000004.1 GCA_947631585.1 uncultured Clostridia bacterium | reverse complement strand
ATTGTAAATGAAGGAAGTAAAAAGAGTATAGAACCTATGGAAAATTGCTTTTATATTTTCAATGATAAAATTCAGGACTATGTATTCTGACGCAGATAACGCAAAGACCGACTTGCTCAAGCTGAATGAATACAAAAGCGTGCATTTCAAAATGCAGAACGACCCCAGAGTCACAAAGGTCGGGGGCTTTCTAAGAAGAACTTCGCTGGACGAGATAACTCAGGCGGTGAACCTGCTTACTGGTTCGATGTCGGTGATAGGTCCGAGACCGTTTCTGAAGTCTGAACAGGATCAGCTTCCGATGGACAGGCTTTGCGTGAAACCGGGACTTTCCTGTTACTGGCAGATAGCCGACACGGCTAACATGATTTTTAAGACTATAGCAACAATAGTTAAAGGGAAAAATTGCTGAGATGAGGTGGAAATTTGGAAACGATCGAGTTATTTGTGCCGGGACGCTTATGCCTGTTTGGCGAGCATACCGACTGGGCTGGGCGGTATACCGAAATAAATGCTGATGTTCTGCCCGGAAAGGCGATAGTAACGGGAATTGATCTCGGAATTTATGCTACTGCTGAGAAAAGTGAGATATTCGAGCTTTCGTCGATTAATGAAAAGGGCGAAACAGTAACATTTTCTTGCGTTATGGACAAGGATATTCTACGAGAAAAGGCAAAAGAGAGCCAATTTTTTTGTTATGCCTGCGGTGTGGCGGCTTATATAATGGAAAACTACCAAATTGGCGGTGCAAAGATAAACATTGACAAGGTCACGCTGCCGATAAAGAAAGGTTTATCTTCAAGCGCAGCTATATGCGTTCTGGTAGTAAGAGCTTTTAATGAACTCTATCATTTAAAAATGAGCATAAGCGGTGAAATGCAGGCTGCCTACCGTGGCGAAATGCTTACTAAATCTCGCTGTGGAAGGCTGGATCAGGCTTGTGCATACGGCATCACTCCTGTTTGTATGGAGTTTGATGGAAATGAAATATATTCTGAAAAATTGTCGGTCGGAAAGAATATGTATCTTGTTTTTGCTGATCTTATGGCAAAAAAGGACACTAAAAAGATACTTTCAGATCTGAACAGAGCTTATCCTTTTCCTCGGACAGAAACTGATGAAAAGATCCACGAAGCATTAGGAAAGGATAACCAGCGTATTATCTCGGAGGCTGTCGAAGCGATCGCAAAAGGCGATACTGTTAAGGTTGGAAAATTAATGATCGAAGCGCAGAAAATATTTGACGAAAAAGTTGCCGTTGGGTGCCCTGATGAGTTGACTGCGCCGGTGCTTCACAGTGTTCTTGATGATCCTGAGGTCAAGGCGCTAACTCTGGGTGGGAAAGGCGTTGGTTCACAAGGAGACGGAACGGTCCAGTTTATCTGTGATGACAAGCTCAAACAAGCCAAACTTGTTAATTATCTCAAAGAAAAGGGCATGGAACCTCATGCGTTCGTACTTCCTGCCGGCGACAGAGTACGAAAGGCGATCATTCCTGTTGCGGGATTCGGGACCAGAATGTACCCGGAAACAAGGTTCGTAAAAAAGGAATTTTTGCCCGTGATAGATCAGAACGGGTTGGCAAAGCCGGTAATAATGTACCTTCTTGAAGAACTTGAAGAAGCCGGTATCGAAGAGATAATCATTGTTGTCGGCGAAGAGGAATTAGAGGGATTTAAAGAGATATTTGCCAAAAGCATAACGGAAGAACACATTAATAAGCTGCCGGAATCTGTAAGGGAGTATGAAAAAAAGATAGCTTCAATTGGCAGGAAGCTGAAATTTTCAGTACAGAAAGAACGAAGAGGATTTGGTCATGCAGTTTATCAGGCAAAGGAACATCTGGGAAAAGAACCTGTGCTTCTGATGCTGGGGGATTTCATATATAAGAGCAATATCAATCTCAACTGTGCGACTCAGCTCATAAAGTCATATCAGAAGTCTGGCGGAAAGCTTACAGTAGGCATCAAACCTGTAAAGCTGGAAAATGTCGTTCACTACGGAATACTTACCGGAACATTTGACGACAGACGCAGTTATATGATGAGTGTGACGGAGATGTACGAAAAGCCGACGGTCAGATACGCTAAAGACTACCTTGCGACCAAGACTCCAAAGGACAAGCAATATTATTGCACCTTCGGTACATACATTCTCACGCCTGACGTTTTTGACTACCTAGAGGAGGATATAAAGAGGCACGACGAGACCGGCGACCCGGGCGAGATACAGCTCACCTCGGCGCTATGCAAGGTGCTTGATGACAAAGGCATGATAGGTGCGCTGATAGACGGAAAGAGCTTTGATGTAGGGATACCCAAGGCGTATGGAGAGACGATTCTTAGTTATTCGGAGGTAAAATGATATGTCAATACTTGTTTGCGGCGGAGCGGGATATATAGGGAGCCATGTCAACAAACTTCTTGCTGAAAAAGGTTACGATACGATAGTTTATGACAATCTGATATATGGACACAGAGAGGCAGTCAAGTGGGGAAAGTTCGTTGAAGCAGATCTGTGCGACAAAAATGCTCTTGAAAAAGTGTTCAGCGAAAATAAAATAGATGCTGTTTTTCATTTTGCAGCATTTGCATATGTTGGAGAAAGCGTTGCAGATCCCTCAAAATATTATATGAATAATGTCTGCAATACCGTTGGCCTTCTGGAGGCGATGCGTGCCCACGGCTGTGATAAAATAATATTTTCCTCTACTTGCGCAACTTATGGCGTGCCGGAAACGATACCCATAACTGAGGATATGCCGCAGCATCCGATAAATCCGTATGGAGCTACAAAACTGATGGTAGAGAGGATTTTTAAAGATTACCACAAAGCTTACGGACTTAAATACGTTGCTCTCAGATATTTTAATGCCGCCGGCGCAGATCCTGACTGTGAAATAGGAGAGGATCACGATCCTGAGACTCATATAATCCCTCTGGTACTTGATGCGGCATACGGAAAACGCCCGGATATAAAGGTTTTCGGCAGCGATTACCCTACCCGTGACGGTACTTGCATAAGGGACTATATTCACGTTTCTGACTTGGCAGACGCTCACTTACTGGCTTTAGAATATCTTGACAAAGGCGGTGAAAGCGGCTTCTTTAACCTGGGAAACGAAAACGGTACCTCAGTGCTTGAAGTGATAGATTCAGTCAGAAGAGTTACCGGAAAAGAATTTAAAGTAACCATCACAGATCGACGTCCCGGCGATCCGCCTACGCTTGTCGGAAGCAGTAAAAGAGCGCAGGAAATTCTGGATTGGAAGCCGAAATTTGCAGATATCGACACCATTACAAAGCACGCCGCTGATTGGTATAAAAAGCTTAATGGGATAGAGGATTAGTTTATGTATGATTATCTTATAGTAGGTTCTGGTCTTTACGGCGCAGTATTTGCGCATGAGGCGATAAAAAATGGTAAAAGCGTTCTGGTAATCGAAAAGCGCAGTCATATAGGCGGAAATGTCTACACTGAAAACGTCGGCGGCATCAACGTACATAAGTACGGACCGCATATTTTTCATACCAACGATGATGAGATATGGGAATATGTAAATCAGTTTGCGGCATTTAACAGATTTACGCTTATGCCGGTAGCACGTTACCGGGACGAACTTTACAATATGCCGTTCAATATGAATACTTTCAGCAAGATGTGGGGAATAACCACTCCGGCTGAAGCTGAGGCTATAATTGAAAAACAGCGTGAGGAAATACCCGGCGAACCTGAAAACCTTGAAGAACAAGCAATAAAACTTGTCGGTCGGGATATCTACGAGAAGTTGGTAAAAGGTTATACAGAAAAGCAGTGGGGCAGACCATGCACAGAATTGCCGACATTCATAATCAAACGGCTGCCGGTAAGAATGGTTTATGATAACAATTACTTCAACGACCGCTATCAGGGCATTCCTATCGGAGGATACACTAAGATCATAGAAAAAATGCTTGACGGCGCAGAGATATGGCTCAACACAGATTTTCTGGCAAACAAGACCAAATACATGAAACTTGCTGAAAAAACAGTTTATACGGGAGCTATTGATGCGTATTTTGATTATTGCTTCGGGGAACTGGGATTCAGAAGTCTTATGTTTGAAACTGAAGATCTGCCGATGGAAAATTACCAGGGATGCGCTATGGTAAATTACACCGAAAGAAGCGTTCCATATACAAGAATAGTTGAACATAAGCATTTTGAATTTGGCTGCCAGACCGGAGAGAGAACAAGTCATACGGTGATAACAAGAGAGTATCCGAAAACTTGGCAAAAGGGCGATGAACCTTATTATCCTATCAACGATGAAAAGAACGATCAACTTTATTCCGAATACAGAAAGCTTGCAGATAAAGAAAAGAATGTTATGTTCGGCGGCAGACTAGGGGAGTACAAGTATTATGATATGGACAAGGTGATCGGATCTGCGATCAGAGCGGCTGAGTGTGAGCTGGGAAAATGAAAAAGACAAATGCCTGAGCTTTCCAGATCGATCTTTGGTCTGTAAGTTATTATTTATTTGAAAAACGGTGATCAGATGAACATTAAAATAATCGTTGCAACTCATAAGCCTTACCGTATGCCGGAAGATGATATTTATCTGCCTTTGCATGTCGGAAAAGCTGGAAAACCGGACATAGGTTTTCAGGGGGACGACACAGGAGACAATATCAGTGAGAAGAATCCTTATTTTTGCGAACTGACAGGGATCTACTGGGGGTGGAAAAACCTTGACGCAGACTATGTAGGTCTTGCACATTACCGCAGGCATTTTTCTGTCAAGACTATAAGAAAAGACAAATATGCAAGTATTCTTACAGGGCAGCAGCTGGAAAAATTACTTAATGAAACAGATGTGATACTGCCAAAGAGAAGAAATTATTACATAGAGACGATATACAGCCATTATGCGCATACGCTTGATGGTTCGCACCTTGATAAGACCCGGGCGATAATAGAGAAAAGATGTCCTGAATATCTGGCGGCTTTTGATAAGGTGATGAATTCCAAAGGAGCGCATATGTTCAATATGTTTATTATGAAAAAAGAACTGATGAACAGGTATTGCCAGTGGCTGTTTGATGTGTTGTTTGAATTGGACAAAGAAATAGATACAAGCGGCATGACGCCATTTGATGCAAGAATATGTGCAAGAGTAGCCGAAATGTTATTAGACGTATGGATAGAAAAAAACAACATTAAATATAAAGAAGTACGCTATATCCATATGGAACCGATCAATTGGGGAAAGAAGATAGCAGGGTTTATAAAAGCCAAGCTGTTTGGCAAAAAATACAGCAAGAGTTGGTAAGAGCGAAATTGTCAGCGATCTTCAATGCTTATGTTTTGGAGGTATTATGAACATCGGTAATCTTATAAAATACCATGTGAAATACAATAAGTTCGTCAGACTGATAAGCAAGCCTTATATGCTGATAAAAGCCAGGCGTTTGCTGAAAGAATATATTGGTTCGGAATACAGTTTGAAAATGAAAAAATTTAATAATATGTTTTTTGGACAAAGGTGCTTTATAATCGGAAACGGACCGAGCCTTTCAACTGAAGATCTTGAAAAAATAAAAAATGAAAAGTCTTTTGCCGCAAACCGTATCTATGAAATTTTTGGTAAAACTGATTGGCGTCCGGATTTTTATGTTGCAACAGATGGGAATTTCATCAACGAAAATTATGAAACGATCATTTCTTGCGGAGCTGATCCGTACTTTTTGGAATATAAAGCGATACGCAAAAGACCAGTTTCTGACAGTATTATCGGGCTATGCAGAAGCGCAGATTTTGCTATAAACAGATGGGACGATAAAACTATCCACATCAGCGAAGACCTGTCCCGTTGCTTTTCTGATGGATACACAGTTACATTTACAAGTATTCAGTTAGCAATATATATGGGATTCAAGGAGATATATTTGCTGGGTGTGGATTTTAATTATTCAGTCGTCAGAGATAAAAACGGAAAGATACACAGAGATAGCTCGGTACAAGATTATTTTAACGGTAAAAGTTATGCATCTACATTTCAGAATTACAACAGCACGCTGAGAGCATATGAAGTTGCCAAAAAATACTGTGATGCACACGATATAAAAATCTATAACGCCACACGAGGCGGAAAATTAGAAATATTTGAAAGGGTAGATCTTGATACCCTGTTTTCAAATAAAGAGGAGGAAAACTAAAATGACCTACAAAAGACCCTACATAATAGCCGAAGCCGGCTGCAACCACATGGGACAGATGGAGATAGCCCATGACCTTATCAACACCGCAGCGTATTTCTGCAAGGCGGACGCCATCAAGTTCCAGAAGCGCTGCCCGAAAGAACTCCTTACCCCGGAGCAGTACAACGCTCCGCACCCCAATCCGGTCAATTCCTACGGAAAGACCTACGGCGAACACAGGGAATTTCTGGAGTTCACTGTCGACCAGCACGCCCAGCTCAAAGAATGGTGCGAAGAAGCGGGTATCACATATTCCACCTCGGTGTGGGATATGACCTCGGCAAAGGAAATAGCTTCTCTGAAACCGGAGTTCATAAAGATACCTTCCGCCTGCAACAACCACTTTGAGATGCTCCAGTGGCTGTGCGATAACTATAAAGGCGAGATCCAGCTTTCTTTCGGAATGACCACTCACGAAGAGGAGGAAGCGATAGTTTCACTGTTTGAAAAGAACGGCAGGAATAAAGATCTGGTCATCTACAACTGCACGTCAGGCTATCCCGTGCCGTTTGAGGACGTCTGCCTGCTTGAAATAAACAGGCTTCGTGAAAAATATGAGGACAGAGTAAAAGCTATCGGCTTCTCAGGACATCATCTGGGAATTGCTGTTGATGTGGCGGCGTATACCCTTGGTGCGTCTTACATAGAAAGGCATTACACTCTCGACCGCACCTGGAAAGGCACCGACCACGCCGCTTCCCTGGAGCCGGACGGTATACGCAAATTAGTCCGCAACCTGAACGCAGTCCATGACGCTCTGACTTACAAGCAGCAGGAAATACTGCCTATCGAACAGGTGCAGAGGGACAAGCTGAAATATAGAAAGAGATAAGCTGATGAATATAGCATTTATACCCGTCAGGGGAGGGAGCAAGTCCATACCGCTCAAAAACATCAAGGAAATGAACGGAAAACCGCTTGTTTACTGGACGGTAAAAGCTGCAAGCGAAAGCAAGTATATAGATAAAGTTTATGTTGCGACCGACAGCGGACTTATCAAGTCTGCTGTTGAAGCGTTTGAAATGCCGAAAGTCAAGGTCATCGACCGCAGCCCTGAGTCTGCAAGCGATACCGCTTCGACGGAATTTGCAATGCTGGAATTTGCCGGAAAGCATGATTTTGACAATATGATCCTCATACAGGCAACTTCTCCGCTGCTGACGGCAAAGGATATAGACGGCGGATTTGAGCTGTTTTCACAACCCGACTGCGACAGTGTTATCTCGGTGGTAAGGCAGTACAGGTTTATCTGGAAAGAAGAAAACGGCATTGCAAAGCCGGCGAACTACGATGTGTTCCACCGCCCTCGCAGGCAGGAATTTGACGGTTATCTTATGGAAAACGGTGCGTTTTACATAACGAGCAAAGAACGGCTTATTTCTTCAAAAAACAGGGTCTCAGGCAGGATAAAAGCCTATGAGATGCCGGAAGATACCGCCTTTGAGATAGACGAGCCGAACGACTGGGTAATTATCGAGCAGCTCATGAAAAAGCGCGGCAGAAAAAAATTTGACAAGAAGATAAAAATGCTGCTGACCGACTGCGACGGCTGTCTTACCGACGGCGGAATGTATTACAGCGAAAAGGGCGACGAACTGAAAAAATTCAACACCAGAGACGGAATGGCGTTTGCAATGCTGCGTGAACACGGTATCATCACCGGAATTATCACAAGTGAAAATGTTGAGTTGAACCGCAGGCGTGCCGAAAAGCTGAAGCTTGACGAACTGCACATGGGCGTAAAAGACAAGTTGGCGGTCGTGCAAGAACTGGCTGAAAAATATGATATTTCACTCGATGAGATAGCGTACATCGGCGACGATGTGAACGATCTTCCCGTCATAAAAGCAGTGGGCTTTTCCTGCTGCCCGAAAGATGCGGTGGGGGAGGTTAAGAAAGCGGCAGACCATGTTTCGGAAGTTTGCGGAGGTCACGGCGTTATCAGGGAGGCAGCGGAAATGATCTTATAGAAGTATTGTGAAATAAAGTGTTGTTTCTGATACTGCTGCACCGTACCTCCGTCAATAGGCAAGCCTGATTTGGATCGCAGCAAGATCATCGGAAGGATGCGTATATAAAATATGATGGAAAACAAAATATCTGCAAGGTCAAAAACAGATCATGTGATCTGCAATTACTTGTTCTTATTTACTGCGATCTTCGCACTGCTGAAACCTGATTCATTGCAATATATCGGGCTTCAGACTCTGGAAGCTTTTTTAGTAGTGTTTGATTTTATCATAATTATTCTGCTTATTGTTTTTCTGCCTTCTTATAAAATAAGTATGCAGACTATTTTTATAGGCTTCATGTATCTTGCCATGACGATCTCGACTTTTATACACAAAACCCAGGACTACAAATATCTTGTATACACTATAGGACCTGCAATGGCAGTCTGCCTGTTAACTGACTACTGTATGCAAAAAGCTCCAGAAAAGTTTTTGTTTTCTTTAACGATGACATTTGCCGTGTTGTTCAGCATTAATCTGATAACTATCATTGCATTTCCAAACGGATTGTATCAAAGTTGGCGGATCAAGCAACAGCTGTGGTTTATGGGCTACGATAACGGATTTATATATAATCTTGTACCATATGTAGGCATCTCGCTGGTATATTCTCAATATAAATACAAAAAGCTATTCACGTTCTGGTCAATTTATTCTGTCGCAATAACTATAATAACAGAACTGATCGTTTGGAGCGCTACCGGAGTTGTCACAGCGGCGTTTATGATGATCTGCATCTTGTGTATAAATATCCCGTTCGTAAAAAAAATAGTTCAGCCAAAAGTGTTGATAGGAGTTTTCTATATAGGCACGATACTGATAGTTATATTCAGAATGCAGAATTTGTTTGAACCGATAATAGTTGATATTTTGCATAAAGACCTGACATTTACAGGCAGGACATATTTGTGGGATTATTCTATGACGGTCATAAAGGATAACTTGCTGCTTGGGGTGGGTCAGGCCGGATATACGGTTGTCGGGCAGCATAATACATATTTGCATCCGCATTGCCTTTTGCTGGACATGTTATATAAAGGCGGAATAATAATGTTCGTATTATTCAACATTGTTATTTTGCGATTCTGCAAACAAATAAAAAGACACATAAACGAACCGGCAGCCAGAGTCCTGCTGCTTGCGGTGAGCAGTATTCTCTTCGGAGAGATCATAAATTCCGCTCAGTACAAACAATTCTTCTGGTGTCTGATCGTGATCGCTTCATACTTGCCGGAACTTACTGGAACTGAACGTTCAAACAATAAAGAATTTATCAGGCTGAGGATAACATGAAAAAGATCTACATTTTTACGAATTATAAAGGGACAAAAAATTATGGGGCGATCTTGCAGGCTTACGCCCTAAATAATTATATCAATTCAAAGGGTCATGACTGCAAGACAGTGGACCACAGGTCCGCACGGGATGTAAAGGAGTTCTGCTTGTATTGTTTCAGGTCTCCGCTGGTGATAATAAAGGCTATAGCAGATCGTGCGCTGAAACTGATAGTCAAAAATAAGATATCTGTTCGTGATGAAGCGTTCAGGCTTTTTCGTGAGAAGAAAATACCTCATACCCCGGAATGTGACACGACTTCTGTTAAACAGATCGTCAGCGACGCCGATGTTCTGATCTGCGGCAGCGATCAGATATGGAGGCCGGGACTTATAAGCAATCAATTTAACGACATTTTATGGCTCAAGGGCTTTGAAGGCGTAAAAAAAGTATCTTATGCTGCAAGTATGGGTATTACGGAACTGGACGATGGGCAGAAGGCTTATGCAGAGACGGCGCTGAAAGATTATAGCAGCATATCAGTAAGGGAACGATCTACCAAGGAACTTTTGCAGCCGTTATGTTCTTGCAATATACAGGTAGTTATGGATCCGGTGTTTTTAATTACGGCAGAGGATTGGAAACAGTTGGCTGTAAAGCCCTGCCGCAAAGATAAATATATCTTTGTGTATTTCATCAAGCCGGATAAGCAAATTTATGATAAGATAGAAAGGTTTGCAAAATACACCGGACTGAAAATAGTTTATGTTCCTTATATGTCATATAAATTAAACATTCCCGATTTGTGTTTTAATGGTCATAAGCTGGACGCAGCATCTCCGCAGGAATTTTTGGGATACATAATAGATGCTGAATATGTGTTTACAGATTCTTTCCACTGCACTGCGTTCTCGATCATTTTTCATAAAAACTTTAATACATGGGTCACAAATCACGGAACAAGGCTTATCAGTTTGCTCAGATCGTTAGGAGCAAAGGACAGGATAAGAAAAAGATCAGATAATATAAATGTTACTTCTGTAAGCGAACAGCAATGGAACTTGATCGACAGCAAGGTCAATAAAAAAGTACAGGAAAGCAAAGATTTTTTGGAGAGCGCAATATCCGGCTCGTAAAATTGTAAGAGGAGAAAATGGAATGTTTTATTATACATCTGAGAAAAATGTGCAAATGGTGATAGCTCTAATGAAAGAACATGGTATCAGACGTATCATCACCAGCCCCGGAACAACAAATGTAACGTTTGTAGGAAGCGTTCAAAATGATCCTTATTTTGAATTGTACTCTGTTATGGACGAACGCTCCGCTGCGTATATGGCGTGCGGTCTTGCTGCGGAAACAGGCGAGCCTGTAGCTCTGAGCTGTACGGGAGCAACTGCTTCACGCAATTATTTTCCGGCTTTGACAGAAGCATATTACAGGCATCTTCCGGTGTTGGCGATAACCTCCACACAGTATACCGGCAGAGTCGGACACAATATTGCACAGGTCATAGACAGAAGCGTGCAGCCGAGGGACACGGTTAAATTAAGCGTTGATATCCCTGCAATATATAACGAAGAAGAAGAATGGAACTGCAATGTCAAGATAAACGCCGCAATTACCGAACTTGTCAGAAACGGCGGCGGTCCTGTCCATATCAATCTTGCCACCACATACAGCAGGGATTTTTCTGTTAAAGAACTCCCCAAGGTCCGTGTTATCAAGAGATATCAGCCCGGGGAAGCTTTCCCAAAAATAACGGGAGAAAAAACAGCTGTTTACGTAGGCAACCATGTTAAGTGGAACAAGGAACTGACTGAAGCGGTCGATCTGTTCTGTGAAAAGTACAATGGGATAGTGCTTTGCGACCACACAAGCAATTATAAAGGAAAATACGCCGTGCAGATCGGTCTTGTTCCGGAAAGTGTGTTTATGAATAACGAGCTGACTAAAATCAGACTGCTCATACACCTAGGAGACGTATCGGCAACTTCGCTGCATATCAAGGCGGATAAGATCTGGAGAGTAGCTCCCGATGGTAACATAATAGATACATTCAAAAAACTCTCAGCGGTCTTTCAAGTAGATGAGCTGTGCTTTTTCAAACATTATGCTGCAAAGGGACAAAACAGGGAAAGTGATACATCTTTTTACGAATACTATAAGAAAGTTATATCGTCAGAGCAAAAGGAAAGAGAAAAAATCGAATTGCCGTTTTCGAGTTTGTGGCTGGCAGATAAGACATTAAAGCAACTGCCTGAAAACTGCGTGTTGCATCTGGCTATATTAAATTCTCTGGAAACATGGAATAAATACGCAGTAAACAAAAGCATACCGGTTTACTCTAACACCGGAGGATTCGGGATAGACGGCGTTTTGTCATCGGTCGTGGGGGCTTCATTTGCAAATCCTGAAAAGCTGTATTTCTGTGTCATAGGGGATCTGGCATTTTTCTATGATATAAATTGTCTTGGAAATAAACATATAAAAAATAATTTGCGGATAATGTTGGTAAACAACGGCAAAGGTCATACAATGCGCAAGTCGACATTGGCGGGTATATTTGAAGATGAAGCCGATATGTATATTGCGGCAGAGGGTCACAACGGAAGAAAGTCCAAATGCCTGGTAAAGCATATTGCCGAAGATCTTGGATTCAAATATATTACCGCATCGACAAAACAAGAATATCTTGAAAACCTGAATACGTTTATTGACCCGGATATAGGTGAGAAATCGGTGATATTTGAAGTGTTTACCGACAGCAGGCTAGAAAACGAAGCCCAGGCGATGATGAGGAAAAACAGCAACAGCACGCTAATGAATATGGCTGAAAGCGCAGTGAGAAAGGTTGCCGGAGAAGCCGGATATCAGAAAATAAAGAAGTTCATCAAAAAAAGAGGCGGATTTTCATGATACGCCCGTTCAGCTGGTATCGGTCTCTTTCTGATAAAGTTCGTGCTCCTATCTGGTTCGCCTTGTGTGTATTCCTGCAAAAGGGAATAACGGTATTGACCACTCCGATCTTCACACGGATACTTTCTACTGAAGAATACGGAAATTTTAATGTATTTAATTCGTGGTTGGAGATAGTGACTATTTTTGTCAGTCTTAAACTTTGCGCAGGAGTATATCTTCAGAGCTTAGTAAAATTCAGTGAAGAAAGATACAAGTTTGCGTCCTCGATGCAGGGGCTTTCATTTGTACTAACTCTTTTCTGGACAATTATATATTTAGCCTTTAGAAGCTTTTGGAACAATATTTTTTCGCTGACAACAGTACAAATGCTTTCTATGCTGATTATGATATGGTCCAGTGCAGCGTTTAATTTCTGGGCTACAGCTCAAAGGGTAGAACTGAAATACAAAGCCCTTGTAGCTGTTACTTTAATATCCTCTGTCCTTAAACCTGTCATTGGGATACTGTTTGTTGTGAACGCAGAAGACAAAGTAACAGCAAGGATCCTTGGTCTGGCGCTGGTAGAGGTCGTTTGTTTTACGGGACTGTTTATTTCTCAGTTGCGCAAAGGCAAGACATTTTTTTCAAAGAAATTCTGGAAATATGCCTTAATATTCAATTTGCCGTTGATACCGCATTATCTTTCAACATCGGTGCTGAACAGTTCCGACCGGATAATGATAAAAAAGATGATCGGTCCTGACGAAGCAGGCATCTACAGCCTGAGTTACCAGCTGTCACAGCTGATAACATTATTTTCCACGGCTATAGAACAAGCGATACAGCCGTGGATCTATTCTAAAATCAAGCAGAAGAAGATAGGAGAAATAAAAAAGATCATTTATCCGGCGTTTGCCATAATGATATGTGTAGCGGCTATGATAATGTTGTGCGCTCCGGAAGTAATAGCTATTTTTGCACCAAAGAGCTACAGCGATGCAATATGGGTCATACCGCCTGTAACAATAGGAGTAAGTTTTGTATTTGCATATACGATGTTCGCAACATTTGAGTTTTATTACGAGAAAACGAATTATATAGCCGCAGCGACAGTGGCAGGAGCAGTGCTGAATATAATTCTTAATTATGTATTTATAAACAAATTCGGATATATTGCAGCCGGATATACTACTTTGATATGCTATTTTCTTTTTATGTGTTTTCACTATGGATTTATGAGAAAGATCTGTAGAAAAAATTTTGACGGCGAATATCCTTTTTCAGAAAAGATACTAGCGATGCTTTTAGCTGTTATTTTTATGGCAGGAGCTATCTCACTTATAACATACAATATGCCGTTAGTCAGATATGTTATTCTTGGAGCGTTTTTAATAACTATCATCATAAAACGAAAACTTATTTTATCAAAGGTAAAGGATATTATAACAGCAAAGAAAGGTTCAGGAAGTCGTGAATAATAAGGTCAAAAAATTTATAAAAAAGGCATTTTTATTATTTAAAGCTGAAAAGAAGATCCCTATCCCCAGCCCCATAAATGCACAGGAACTTTTGAAAGGAAAGGTCGCACTTATCACAGGAGGCAGCGGAGGGATAGGTCTTGCCATGGCAGAAAGCTTTTTAAAAAGCGGAGCTAAGGTGATAATTGCCGGAACAAATGAAGAAAAACTCCGCTCATGCTGCGAAAAAATCGGGGGGGGGGTAGACCTATCGTACATAGTTATTAACGTTAAAGACATTGGATCTATGCCTGAGAAGGTTAAAACCGCTGCCGAGATGTTCCCGGAAAACAGGATAGACATTCTTGTGAATTCCGCCGGAGTTGTTGCTCACGCAGATCTTCTGGATATATCCGAGCAGGAATATGACAGTATTATGGACATCAACGCAAAGGGTACATTTTTCATGACTCAGGCAGTTGCGAAATATATGATCGAAAATCGGATCAAGGGTCATATTTTGAATGTGACCTCATCTTCGGCGCTTCGTCCTGCATGGACGCCATACCAGATGTCAAAATGGGCAGTAAAGGGGTTTACCCTGGGAGCTGCGGACAGGCTTTTGCCTTATGGGATAATTGTCAATGCCATTGCGCCTGGTCCGACTGCCACGCCTATGCTAGGCAAAAATGAGGGCGAGAGCATATATAATGCAACTTGCCCTGCCGGACGTTTTTCCATGCCGTCAGAAATTGCAGCTCTCGCTACATTTATGGTCAGCGATATGGGTGATATGATAGTAGGAGACACGTTCTACATGACCGGAGGAAGCGGTACTATAACACTTCACGGATAAACCCGCCCGACCCCGGCGCCCAGCCGCCGCGTTAGCGGCGGCTGGGCATTTTAAAAGGCGTTTCGCATTGCGAAACGCCTTTTAAAATAAGCGGAGCTGAAAGCTCCGCTTGCCGGGGTCGGGTCTGATGACGGCTATCCGATACTTTCCGCCCACTGCTTCAGGTCGGCTTTTGTGACCGCAGGCGTGAAAAGCTTCGAGGCAACTACTTCTCCGCTTCCGCCCAGCTGAGACGATACCTTTTCGGCAGCCTTGCTTATGTCGCTGCCGCCCGAAGTCGCAAATAAAGCTATCTTTTTGCCTGCCCAGTCGTAACTTTTCAAAAACGTGAAAATTATGTTCGGCGCAGAAAAATACCATATGGGAAATCCGATGAATACCACGTCGTAATCTGAAAAGTTCCTGATCTTGTCGGCGATGGGTACGTCCTTTTTGGAGATCTTCTCTTTGTTGCAACGGGCAAGCGGATTGGTCCACCTGATGTCTCCGGCAGTGTAGGGAGTCTCAGGCTTTATCTCGAAAATATCGCACCCTGCCTGTACCGCAAGATTTTTCGCCACCTTTGCGGTTATCCCCTGAGCTGAAAAATATGCGACCAGTTTCTTTGACATATAAATTCCTCCTTCTTTATTTTGGAAAATTATTCTTTTTATGCAAGCTGTTCCATAAACTCTACTTCGCCGCTTTCAAGATGGTAGATACCCCCTATGACTTTCAGCCCGTGACCCTCCTCACGGCGGATCTCCAGACTGTGCTCTATGACCCCGACGCTGCGCTGAACGTTCAGACGGCAGGCTCTCAGGTCGTCTGTTTCGTCGCCGATGGCAAGCCTTATCTCGTCGGTTATGAACTTCACATACCCTGCCGGATCGTGATTTATGGCGGCGTCTACCGCACCGCAGTGGTCGTGACCCAGCACAACTATCAGCCTTACCCCAAGATGTTCGGCGGCGTACTCCACTGAACCTAACTGGTGGTCGTCCATGACGTTTCCTGCTACCCTTATCACAAACAGATCGCCTATGCCGGCGCTGAAAATGCTCTCAGGTATCACCCTGGAATCTGAACAGGAAATTATAACGGCATACGGCTTCTGACCGTTTTTAAGGGTGTAATGCCGCCTTTGCGGTGAAATGTCCGAAGCTGATGTTCGGGCGTTCAGATATGCGGAATTTCCCTCTCTGAGCTTTTGCAAAGCCTCTTGTGCGCTGATGTTTTCCATTTTAAAATCACCTCTCCTATAGCAGTGGAAAACCGGCTCGTGTTCGGTTCTCCACTGCTATATTTTACCACAATTTCTGCACAAATTCAACCGCTGTAATTAAATTTTTCGCCCGTCAGTATCAAAACTGCACAATATATTTAAACATTCTGCTGGGACTGTTGACAAATCCGACATAATATGATAAAATCAAAAAGTAAACTTATCCGGAACATGACCGGAACTTCATACTGAGACAAAAAGCGGTAATGAGACGGAAATTTTTTAAAAGGAGTTGTTATAATGCCATCGACAGAACAGATCAACAGGGCAAAGGCGGCGTTTTCTACCTTCTGTGAATGTCTTGACGACCATCAATGGCACTACCAGAAGGACGAGGAAAACCTCAAGATCAACTGCGGCGCACAGGGAGACGACCTTCCTATGGATATCAATATTTCCGCTGATGTGGAAAGACAGCTTATTTTCCTGTTTTCAAAAATGCCGTTCGTGATCTCTGAGGATAAGAGACTGGATATCGCTATTGCGGTAAGTTCCATAAACAACTGCATAATCGACGGTCACTTTGATTTCAACATTCAGACAGGCGAAATTTATTTCCGCATGGTAAATACCTTTATAGACAGCCAGGTGAGCAAGGAGCTTTGCGCATTTATGCTGTTCTGCTCTTGCGGAACTATCGACGACTATAACGACAAACTGCTTATGATCGACAAGGGAATGCTGCCGCTGGACAAATTCCTTCAGGATCTTATGAGCTGAGAGGAGGATCATAATGGCTGAAGAAGCAAATATCGCCCGTGCAAATGAAGTTTACAATCAGCTTCGCAAGGTGCTGGACGACAGAAATTGGAACTACAAGGCCCATGACGACGACCGTGTTATAACCTTTAATGTTCAGGGCGAGGATATCCCGATGGATTTCCTGCTGGTCATAGATGCGGAAAGAGACCTTATCAGGCTGCTTTCCAGAATGCCTTTTAAAATGAGCGAGGAAAAACGTCTGGACGGCGCAATAATCGCCTGCGCAGCTACATACGGACTGGTAAACGGCGGATTTGACTACGATCTGTCAGACGGAACTATAACTTTCAGACTTACCACTTCTTACAAGGACTGCGTTGTGGGAGATAATCTGTTCAACTACATGATCGACGTTTCCTGCGGAACTATCGACGATTACAACGATAAGTTCATGGCGGTCGATAAAGGCTACATGACCGTGCAGCAGTTCATCGAGAAAACTTCCGAGTAAGCGAGCAGTTTCTGCAAGAATAACAGCACACAATGCCCCGACCCAGTTCGGGGCGTTTGACGCTTATGGCGTAAAACGGCGAAAGGCATATTACCACAAGGTTAGGAGTTATATTTATGAGCGATATCAAGTACAGCAAGACGCTTGATAAGATACTGAAAAAAGCTGCGGAGATCGGAGCCGGTGAGGACTCCAAGGCGGCTGCGACGGCGGAAAGATTCATAGTTGCGGCGATCGACGAGACGGAAAAAGAAAGCGCAGAAGAGTTCGGAGAGACTTACAGGCTGGGGGAATTGCTGAAAGAAAAGTTCGGCGATACCGCCGGTATCAAAGGCATAAGAGAGAAACTTATAGTCCATATAAGCGATCGGACAAAGGCTTCCTATATGGACAGTATATACATGAAAATGCGCCTTGAGGACGCTAAAAGGTATGTTTCGCAGCACGGCGACGGCAGCGTGGTGACCTCCGAGCAGCTGCTGACGGCGATACTTAACAACCCCAGCAGCGCAATAAGAGAGGCTTTGGGAAAAACTGAGGATAAAAAGCAGACGGAGGATTTCCTGAAAGGGCTGAAACTGCAAAAGCCGGAAAACATCGGACAGAACGACACGGCGGAAAGCAGCGTCAGAAAGATCGAAGGGGAAAAGGTTCAGGAAGAGACCGCCGACGGGGAGGAGCTCAAAGGCGGAATGAAGAAGTCCCTGGAGGGGCTGGTGGACGAGGTAAAGGTCCTGAGAGAAAAGCTGAAAGATTCCATATACGGTCAGGATAACGCCATAAATGTTTTTGCCACCGGGTATTTCCAGGCGAAAATGCTTTATATGATAGACCCCAACAGAAAACGTCCCAGGGCGACTTTCCTGCTTGCAGGACCTCCGGGCGTGGGTAAGACTTTTCTTGCGGAAAAAGCAGCCGAGGCGCTGAAACTGCCGTTCAAGAGGTTCGATATGAGCGAGTATGCGGACAAGGAAGCAAACCTTGAATTCTGCGGTTCGGACGAGGTGTACAAGAACGGTCATGAGGGAAACGTAACTTCTTTTGTGTCGGAAAACCCCGAATGTGTGCTGCTCTTTGACGAGATAGAAAAAGCGCACCTGACAGTTATACATCTGTTTTTGCAGATGCTGGACGCCGGCAGGCTCAGGGATAATCACACCGACGAGGAGGTATCTTTCTCAAAAGCAATAATCATCTTTACCACCAACGCCGGAAAACAGCTTTACGATACTGCCGATGACGGGGATTTTTCGCTGATATCAAGAAAAGTGATAATAAACGCTCTTCAGGCTGACTGCAACCCGGAGACTAACGCTCCCTACTTCCCGGCGGCTATGTGTTCAAGGTTCGCTTCGGGAAATGTTGTGATGTTCAACCGCATTGGTGCACACGAACTGAGAACTATCGCCAAAAACGAGATACAGCGGCACGCAGGCAATTTTGAGAAAGTTACGGATATAAAACTGGATATAGACGAATCAGTATATACGGCTCTGCTGTTTTCAGAGGGAAGCAACGCCGACGCCAGAACTATCAGGGGCAGGGCGGAAAGCTTCTTTAACGACGAGCTTTACGAACTGCTCAGGCTGATAAGCTCAGAAAAGGCAAAGTCTAATATCGAGGATATCGAAAACATTCGGGTGACCATAGACCTTGACGGCGCAAGACCTGAGATAAAGGAACTGTTCGGCACGGACGAGACCGCAAGGATACTGGTGTTCGCAGACGGGGAAATGGCGCAGGCTTGCAGGGAAAAGCTTACTTCCTTCGATACGGATATAGTCAGCGGATTTGAAGAAGCCGGCGAGGCGGTCAAAAAGACCGACTACGATATGGCGCTTCTGGACCTCAGGTGCAATGCGGCGGCGGATACCACCCACAGGCTGAATATCGAGGACGTTGAGTCGCCGGCAAGAGACCTGCTGAGGTTTTTAAGAGAGTATAAGAGCGAACTGCCGGTCTATCTGCTGGGAGATAAGAATATGCACCTTACCCAGGAGGAACTGGTGTCGTTCACAAGACAGGGCGTAAGAGGAGAACTGACTGTCGGCGGAAAGAAAGACGGCTTTGCGGAAAGGGTAAGGACCGTTGCGGCTGAACTTCACCAGCAGGCAAGCATGATGCGCCTTGCCAAGGAAAATAAGCTCATAGTGTTCGAGACCGCCCAGACCCTTACAGGAAAGGGCAGGAACGCCGAGATAAAGCTGTTTGACTTCAGAATGACGGTGGCTGTAGACCCGGAGGACACCAAGAATGTGCTCAACTCTGTGTCAAAGCCGGACGTAAGGTTTGAAGACGTTATCGGCGCAGAGGATGCAAAGAAAGAACTGGAATATTTCATACGCTATCTGAGAGATCCAAGAAAATTCATGGGAACAGGCGTAAAAGCCCCAAGAGGAGTGCTTATGTACGGACCTCCCGGCACAGGAAAAACTATGCTTGCCAAGGCTACCGCCTGTGAGTCGGACGTTACGTTCATAGCGGCGGAGGGAAATCAGTTCTTGAAAAAATATTTGGGCGAAGGTCCGCAGAAAGTGCATGAACTGTTCAGAACAGCCAGAAAGTATGCGCCGTCTATACTGTTTATCGACGAGATAGACGCTATCGCCAAGGAAAGAGGCAGGGATAACAGCACCGACGGCATGGAAGCCACACTGACTTCTTTCCTCACGGAGATGGACGGATTTTCAAACAGCCCCTCAAAGCCGGTATTCGTGCTGGCGGCTACTAACTATAACGTGGACGAGTCCGGCTCTAAGCGATTAGACCCTGCGCTGATGAGAAGATTTGACAGGAGGGTGTTCATAGACCTGCCTAAAAAAGAGGACAGGATAAAGTTCTTCAGGCAGAAGATCACCCACAACCAGGCGCTGGATATCTCTGAGACTCAGATAGAAAATCTTGCTGTAAGGTCAACGGGAATGAGCCTTGCGCAGCTGGATTCAGTCTTTGAGCTTGCGCTCAGGTCTGCAATAAGGAACAATACCGTCAAGGTGAACGACTCCGTGCTGGAAGAAGCGTTCGAGACGTTCAATTACGGCGAGGAGAAAAAGTGGGATATCTCTCAGCTGGAAAGAGTTGCAAGGCATGAAGCAGGCCACGCTTTCATAAGCTGGTATCAAGGGGAGACGCCGTCTTATCTTACAATAGTTGCAAGAGGCGACCACGGCGGCTATATGCAGCATGACGACAACGAAAACAAAGCCATCTACACCAGAAGCGAACTGCTTGACCGCATAACTACTGCGCTGGGCGGAAGAGCTGCTGAGATGGTATATTACGGCGACGAAGATGGCGTCAGCACCGGGGCTTCCGGCGACCTGATAAACGCTACCTCCACTGCAAAGAGAATGGTCTGCACCTACGGAATGGACGGCGATACAGGGCTTGCAGTGGTGAACGATCTGTCCGGCAGCATGGGCGAAAAGGTCAACGACAGGGTAAACGCCATTCTAAAAGAACAGATGGCTCAGGCGGTGAAGATAATTTCCGCAAACAAGGACAAGATGGACTCTCTGGTAAGCGAACTTATGGAAAAGAACCACATGGGCGCAAAAGAGATAGAAGCTGTTCTTGGGGGAAACAAAAAGCCCGTATCAATTACATAGCGGCAGCTTTTCGCCGCAGAAAGGAAAAAGCATGAAAAAGCAGGTCTTTAATCCGTTTTTGCCCCTCGGCGAATATATCCCCGATGGTGAACCCCACGTTTTCGGGGACAGAGTGTACCTTTACGGCTCTCACGACAAGGAGGGCGGAGAAACTTTTTGCATGGGGGACTATACCGTTTACTCTGCGCCTGTTGACGACCTGTCCGACTGGCGCTGCGAGGGAGTAATATATCAGGCAAAGCAGGACCCAGACTATGAAAACCGCCCGTATATGTACGCTCCGGACGTGGTAAGGGGCAACGATGGGAAATATTACCTTTACTATTGTATGTCCGGCGATCAGGGGGTAGGCGGATACTTCGGTCCGATAAGCGTGGCGGTGTGCGATTCTCCTGCCGGAAAGTATCAGTATCTGGGGTATGTGAAGTTTGCGGACGGCACGCCTATGAAAAAGTACGTCTGCTTCGACCCGGCGGCAATGAACGACAACGGCGTTATCAGGCTGTATTACGGAACGCAGTATCTGGGGGAGAGCAATGATATCCTTGCCAAAGACCTGGTGAGAATGAAAGGCGTGATGGACAGGTTCAACAAGACCGCCGAGGAGATACTTGCCACAAAAGACAACGTGAACGGTCCTTCCACGCTGGAGCTGGAGGACGATATGCTCACGGTAAAGAAAGGTCCGGCGCATATTATCCCCTATGAGACCAAAGGTACTTCCTTTGAGGGGCATGAGTTCTTTGAGGCTTGCTCTATGAGGAAGGTAAACGGAAAGTATTACTTTGTGTACTCGTCGCAGCTCAATCACGAACTTTGCTATGCGGTGAGCGACCGTCCGGACGGAGGATTCGTTTTCGGGGGAACGATAGTTTCAAACGGCGATGTGGGACTTGACGGCAGAAGCCAGCAGGATCGCCTTAACATGACGGGAACTACCCACGGCAGCATTATCGAGATAAACGGGCAGTGGTATGTTTTCTATCACAGGCTGACGCACAAGTCCGACTACAGCAGGCAGGCTTGCGCCGAAAGGATAGAGATAGCTCCCGACGGAAGCATAAGCCAGAGGGAGATAACTTCCTGCGGACTGAACGGCGGAGCGTTAAAGGGCAAGGGAAGCTATCCGGCAGTTATCGCCTGCAATATCACCAACGGCAATATGCCTCACGGTTCAAACAGGATATATCAGCACAGCTTCCCCAACGTGAACAACTGCGGAGAGGACAGGTTCATAGCTGAGATAGCTGACGGCACGCTGGTGGGATTTAAGTATTTTGAATTTGACGGCTGCAAAAAGCTGACGGTGGTGACGAAAGGTCAGGCGAGAGGAAAGTTTGTCGTCTCAGCCGATAAGGACAGGACTCCCATAGGAGAGATAGAGGTCTCCCCCTCTGAGGAGTGGCAGGAAGCGGCCGGGGAGATATGCTTCCCGGACGGCGTAAGACCGGTATATCTGACCTATAGCGGAGAGGGTCAGACGTCGCTGAAAGATATAATTTTCGGGTAAAAAGATCCCCCACTGAGCGCTGCGCCCGGTGGGGGATCGGTGTTTTAGCAAAAGAGCGTTCACTGGCTTTTTGAGAAGAAGCTGCGCAGGTGGGTGCGCTTCATGAACTGATATGCTGCTATCATCGCCAGAGCGGTGACTGCCCAGCTGAGAGCGTAAGCGGTCATCAGGGTGGGGAAAGTCTGGTGATGGGGGAAAACGGTGTATATCCAGCCGATACGGACGCCGCATATTCCGAAAGTGCAGATAAGCGCCGGCACGAACGAGTAGCCAAATCCCCTCATGAAGCCGGAAAGGACTTCTATCAGGACGTTTACAAATTCCATAGTGAGGATATATTTCAGGCGTACCATGCCGGTCTCGATAATGGCAGGGTCGCCGTTGAAGATGGCAAGCAGCTGTTTTCCAAAAATAAGTATCCCTATGGACATCGCCACGGTGGCGACCATGTCCATCACCAGAGAGAGCATAAGAACTCTCCGGCAGCGGGAGGGCTTTCCTGCGCCGTAGTTCTGTCCGGTGAAAGTGGTGCAAGCCTGCCCGAAAGAGTTTATGACATAGTAGGCGAAAATTTCGATGTTGAAAGCGGCAGCAGAGCCGGCCATCACGTTTGCGCCTAGCTTGTTTATAGAGGACTGGATAATAAGGTTCGAGAAAGAAAAGACCATGCCCTGAACGCCGGCAGGGAGCCCTATCTTCACCATTTCTTTCAGTATTTTGAAGTCCACACGGAGCGCACGGAGGTGGACTTTTATCTCGCTTTTTTCTCTTACCAGAAAGAACACAAGCAGGGCGGAACTGATAAGGTTTGCGATGACCGTTGCCAGAGCCACGCCGTTGACGGTCATTTTCAGCACCAGCACGAAGAACAGGTTCAGAATGACGTTCACCACGCCCGACACGGTCAGGCATAAAAGCGGAGTTCGGGTGTTTCCACGGCTTCGGAAGATAGCCGAGGCGAAGTCGTAAAGAAGTATCACCGGCAGCCCCATTATGTAGATGCGGAAGTAAAGCAGCGCCATTTCAAAAACGCTGTCCGGAATGGAGAGCAGACTCAGTATTGGACGGGAAAGCAGTTCGCAGACCGCCCCGAAGATAACGCCGCTCACCACTGCCACCAGCAGGGAAGTGTGGACCGTGCGCCTGACGTCTTTTTTGCGTCCCATGCCGATAAAACGGGCAATTACCACGTTTGCGCCGATGGATATGCCGGTGAAGAGATTGATTATCAGTGCGGTGAGGGGGCTGTTGCTTCCCACGGCAGCCATGGCGTTTTCTCCCACATACCTGCCGATAACGGCAATGTCGGCAGCGTTGAACAGCTGCTGGAGAATACCGGTCGCTGCAAGAGGTATGGCAAATTTAAGGATCTTTCCGCTCAGATTCCCACTGAGCATATCGCTTTGTACAGTTTCAGACAATGATATTACTTTCTTTCATATAAATTTTCAATATGATTGTATCACAAAAGTGCAGACTGTTCAACGGATTTATTTTAATTAACAAAGATATTTAAACTTCTCATAACTTTTTCACGAATAAGACTTTGGAAAAATATCATAATAATAACACCGGCAGGATAACTGCGGCTGCGCAGCTTGAAATTCTGCAAATTTAAAAAATATCTGAGGAGGCATTGTAATGTATGGACTGACACCATTCGAGGGCGGAGAGATCTGGGAACCGTTCAGAGCGTTTGAAAGAGACTTTTTCGGCAGGAGCGACTGCCGTACCGATATCAGGGACGACGGCGATAAGTATGTGCTGGAATGTGAAATGCCGGGGTTCGATAAAAAGGATATAACCGTCGATGTGGACGAAAATACCCTTACGCTCTGCGCAAAGCATACCAGCGAGACCGACGAGAAAGACGGTTCGGGCAGGTATATCAGACGTGAACGGAACTACGGCTCTTATTGCAGAAGCTTCGATATCACCGATATCGACCGAAAAAGTATCGACGCATCTTATAATAACGGTGTGCTGAGACTTACTCTCCCTAAAAAGGAAAAAGGAAAAGCAGAAGTAAAACGTATCCAGATAAATTGATTTCCTAAAATTCGCCGCCTCCGTAGACGGCGAATTTTTTTGTGCAAAAAGCCCCACCAGAGGCAGGGTAGGCGCAAAATTTCGGCGGCGGCAGCCGCTCACCTGTCGGTGAGCGAACTTCGGCGGCTAAACGCTTGCAAAGCAAGCATTTAGCCGCCGAAGCCGTGGGGACAACGTCCCCACGGGCTGCCGCCGCATATTAAGTTCCACGATATTCGACGAACACCCCTCAAAAGCTGTAAATCCAAAACGGAGACCCCTTGAAAGTTGTAAACCGAATCGGAGACCCCTCAGAAGTTGTAATCCCGAAACGGAATCCCTCGCAAAAGTCCTAAACCCCTGACAGAAGAATCACTGGTTTTTCATTTCTTGAAATGAAAATTCCTGCCACGATTTATGGCAGGAAAGTGATTCTTCATGCTTGCGAAGCAAGCATTTATATGGCGGAAATGCAATTCTTCATGTTTGCAATGCGATTTAATAGTACAAATCATACAAAACAGAAGTTCTAAATCCCAGACAGAAGAATTGCTGTTTTTTCTTTGAAAAAGAAAAATTTCCGCCACGATCATGACGGCAAAACTCGCAAAAGCTGTAACCCCGAAACGGAATCTCTCTCAAAAGCTGTAAACCCCGAAGAGGAATCCCTCACATAAGTTGAAAAGCCCAAACGGAGACCCCTCAAAAGCTGTAACCCCCAGCCGGAAGAATTTTCGGTTTTCAAAGAAAATCGCCGTCACGATCATGACGGCGAAGAAAATTCTTCATGTTTGCAATGCTTGCATTGCAAACATTCTGGCGCGCTGCAAGGGACTCGAACCCCTGACCTACTGGTTCGTAGCCAGTCACTCTATCCAGCTGAGCTAGCAGCGCAAACATCTTGATAATTATAGCACCTCGGCAGGACTTTGTCAAGAGATTTTTTGAAAATAACGCCCGGCAGGGTCAGGACTTATCCTGACTGCCTGCGTCATCGTTCTCCGGAACAGGGTCGTAATGTACCACCAGATGAACGTTCGTCTTTTCTAAGACCTTGCGTTCGATGTCGTCTATCGCCCCGTGACTTACCAGAGGGTCCTCCTTTGCACTGAGCTCTACATGAACTGAAGCGTACCGCTGCCCAGGCCCGTAATCGTGTATAAGCAGATCGTGAAAACCTAATACCTTGTCGTGTGTGGTTATAAGCTGAGTAATGCTGTCCACTAACTCTTTGTCCGCCTGCTGACCAAGTAACGGAGATACTGTGTCACGGGCTATCTTTATTCCCGAAATGAAAATGAATACCGCTACTCCTAAACCGATAACGCCGTCCAGGTCTACGCCAAAAGCGTAATTCAGGATCGCTCCCGCCAGTACCGAAATAGTCGTGATAACATCGTTGCGGCTGTCGGCTGCGCTTGCCTTGAGCGTCTGGGAATTTATCTTTTTGCCAAGACTTCTGAAAAATACCGATAACCAGAGCTTTACTAATACCGAAACTATCAGTACCCCGAAAACTATTACCGTTATCTCAGGCGCTTTCGGCTTTATTATCTTGTAGACCGAGGACTTTATAAGCTCTGCACCTATGAGAAGTATCAGCCCTGCTATGGCAAGACCGGAAATGTATTCGTACCTGGCGTGACCAAACGGGTGGTCTTTGTCGGCAGGCCGCATTGCAAGCCGGAACCCCAGCAGAGTTATCACTGAAGAAGCTGCGTCTGACAGGTTGTTCACACCGTCTGAAACAATGGACATAGAACCGACACCAATGCCGACTATCAGCTTCCCGATGGTGAGAAAAATGTTGCAGAGTATGCCGGCTGTCCCTGCTAAACGCCCTACCGCCGCACGGACGGCAGGGTCTTGAGGATCGCTGTCGTTTTTGATAAACAACTTCAGGATCTGATCTGTCATAATGCCGACCTCCCCATAAAAGCTCTGCGCAGAAATGAAAGCAGACCTGCGCCGTAAAAAAACAACCGCCTGAGTTTCAGAAAGCGGCGGCTGTTTAACTGTTCACTGAGAGTATAGCACAGCGAATAACTTTTGTCAACGGTGTTTAATGTCGAACTGCAGCAGGGAGAACCGCTAAATTATCTTGTAATATAAGTTCCGCAGAACGCCGCCGTATTTTTCTTTCTGGGAATGGTATTTGTAACCCATGCTCTCGATGTTGCTGCGGCTCACTTTGTTGAAAGGGGAAACCGTCACGCAAATGCAGCGCTTGTTCAGCTTTGCAGCGACCTTTTCAAGCTCCTCCGTCATTCTGCGCTGAAGCCCGTTGCCACGGTATTTCGGGGAAACTATCACCAGCTTCAGATTTATCACATCGCTCAGCTCGTCCTCGGCGTAACCTATGTCCCTGCCAAGATTTTCAGCGTCGTCGCCTGCGTCGTAAAGCACCGCAAACCCTACAAGCAGCCCCTGGCAGTATGCCCCTATGGTGTAGTGGGGTGCGCTGAGACATGACAGCAGCATTTCCGGGGTGTTTCGCCTCAGTATATCCGGACGTTCGATAACGGCAAACGCCTCCTCCTGTATCCTGAGGATATCGTTTATCTCGTTTGCTTCGCATTTTTTCAGTTCAAAATCGTATGCCATAGCTGTTCCTCCTTACTGGTAACATCTTATTTTGCCTGCGAAATTATCCGCTTGTATGTCGCTTCGTCAAGCTGCTTTTCAAGGGAATATTCCTCGTGAAATATGGGAAGCCCTTTCTTTTTGCGGTAAGCCATCCACTCTTTCTCAAGAAGATATAGATTTTTGAAATTATCCGGCGAATTTACCAGCTTTTTGCGCTGAACATAAGGATTATGCACCGCAATGAAAAACCGGTAGCCGAACAGGTCGTTGAGCATGGAAATGGACAAAGTACCTCTTTCTATGAGCAGCTGGAAAGTCTCGAAAAATGTAAGGTAATTTGAAATGTGTACGTTGTCCAGTTCCAGATCCGGACAGTTTTCAAAATCGTAATTTTCAAACATCATGTAGGCGGCTTTGTAATCTTCGCTGGTGACAAAGGAATTGTTCAGCGATGCCAGAAAATCCGCCTCTGCAACTTTTCTCGACTGAAAAAGCTCCACCGCTACCAAAACAACTCCCAGTATCGCAGTGAACAGCGAAATGCACTGTATCAGATCGAACTTGTCCATAAGATTGATAACAATAAAACTTGCCAGCACTATCACAAGAACTATAAAAGAGATAAGCCTTTTTCTGCGCCGCAAAACTACCACTTGCCTTTCGTGATCTTTATAATGAAATTGTCAGCTTGCCGTATCCGCCTGAATATCCAGCAGCCTGACCTTTATGCCCACAACAGAGTATTTTTCCTGCTTTTCTTTTGAATAGTAACTGTCCATGTCTCTTGGGGAAGCGGCTGCTGCTTCCTCCGGGGTGTATCCGCACTGGGTCAGAGGAAGTTCCCGATAAAGCCGGTCAAAAGAATCAAATATAAACAGCCCGACGACCTCCGCTTTCAGCTTCTGGGAACTGTCATCGCTGTTCACAAAGCAAATGACGTCCCCCACCTGAACGGCTTGCCGCTTTTCGTCGTATAAGCGCAGCTCAATGGTCTTGCTGCCGTTTTTTATCTTTTCAAAAGAGGCCGGGTATAATCCCATCTCATGCACTGTTTTGCCCATTCTGCCACGCTCCGGGAACATCAGTAAAATAAAAGTCCGCACAAACCTGTGCGGACCGTGAGCCGGATATTAACGGCTTGGTTGCGGGAGAAGGATTTGAACCTACGACCTTCGGGTTATGAGCCCGACGAGCTACCGAACTGCTCCATCCCGCGATATTATTTGCTGAACTTGATCTGTTTTCCGACCAACTGCACAGATCAGTTGGAACGCCATGCAATGCCGCATGGGTCGTCACAATTACTGTATCAATTAGTATAGCATATCGAAACGCCGTTGTCAACCCGTTTTAATAAAAAATTCAAAAATCGTGACCTGCGGCTTCGGATAACATTAAATGTATATAATCAAACGGCAAAACATATCATAACTAGTGATAAGTCCGATAAGTCCGGAATTTGCGGATAAGCCGCCGGACGAGCCGCTCCGCTCAGGAGACAGCCCGTGCCTGACGAGATGAATAAACATTTACAGCTTCACTGTACATTCGGTCGGCAAAAATTCCGTAGCCCATGTCCGCAGTTTTAACAAAAACGTGCGTTATCGCTCCCACCAGCCTGCCGTTCTGGATTATGGGAGAACCTGACATTCCCTGAAGTATCCCGCCGGTCTTTTTGAGAAGCTGCTTGTCGGTGACCCTTATCACAAGGTCTTTGCGGTCGGAGGAG
>CANRLY010000003.1 GCA_947631585.1 uncultured Clostridia bacterium | reverse complement strand
GCTGTTTGAACTGGCTGATAAAAACTTGTGAGGCTTCGCCCTGCCACTGATTAGCAAGACCAGTGACCAGCTGCATCATTTCTGATGTGAGCGATGCGATCTGTGAACCTTCATTCTGAAATTCTCCTGCCGCATTGACAAGAGTCTGAGTATCTACCTTAATAATATCCATGATCTATCCGTCCTTTCTTGATTTAAACATCAGTGAGTTCTTGTACCTGCGGTCGCAGTGTTTACTTCTTCAGCTTTTCTGTAATTATCTGCGATCTGTATCAACGTCTGATAATACTTGTCGATCAGATCGGCAAAACGGATAAGCTGTTCTCTGTCTTCTTCAAAAACCTTTCTGAAAGCGTCTCTCGCTTCGCCTTCCCACATGGAATTGAGAGAAGCCTCTGTGGAAACAAGTGAATCCACCATGCTTCTGAAAGACTGGTTGAGCTGACTGAGCTCGTTTGCACCTGTAGTAAGGTCAGATGCAGTTACAACAAAATTTGCTGGCATAATGATTACCTCCATTAATATAATTTGAACACCCTGTTCGGTAGTGTTCTTTACCGTGATTTAATTTTACCATATGAAAATGGTAATGTCGTTTTATCTGACAGAATGCACATTTTTCATGACAAAACGCATATTAGTTCATTTCAGACCAGATAAAGCTTGTCTCCGCTGTCTATAGAAAGCTCTCTGAGAGTATGTGACGAGTCAAGGATCGTCCTTTTACTGACACTATAAAATATAGGTTCTGCATCATCAGGCGGCTGCTCGCACTGTTCTTTCTGGCATGCTATAGCTGCAACTTCATCTGCAAGCAGTCTCAGCGGCGTATTCTCGTCCATTCTGAAACTATACTCGGCTGCGATCGCTGTGATATAAATATCGATTTCTTTCATTCTGATCACCATATCAAAACTTGATTATTTTAACTATTTCTTCTTGAAAACTATCCTTATGATAAGGAAAACAAACTGCTTCATCACCGTTTATCCTGGTAATTACCGATCCTGCATTGCTGTTTGACAGAACTAATTTCTGATCGCCTGCTCCATCCCTGTTTCTGGATATAGCAAGAAACACTGTGCTGTGGTCAGGTTCAGAGTCGCCGCATATTATGTCTTTTAAATGACTTTTTATTTTATCACCGAACGTTGGTTGTATGGCTGAGTTATACTCATATACGTCAGGAATAAAGCCGTCATTTGCAAGTTTACTGACAAATTCTTCTGCTTTCATAATATACAAGCAGACTTTTTCAGGCGTGCTGCCCTTGATCTCCCACGCAGCCAATGTATCCCCCAGAGCATAAGTTATCCAGCAGCGATCAGAAATGCATTTAGAAAAAAGTCTTACCGACCGATCACAGCCGCTCATTCCTTTAAAGACCTTATCAAAAGGATCGTTGATATGATAATTGTTTCCATTCCAACAGATCACATTTTTGTGCAGCATACTGTTGAAGGCTTCCGCTTCACTTTCCACAGTGAACCCATCAATATTACCGTAAGGCATTCCGCACAGATCTTCACATCCAAGACTTAACAACAAAACAGCAACTTCATTGACCCCAATAATATGGCCGAATATGTTATCTCCATGCATTATCTTAACTCCTTGACCGTTGCTTTATATGTTCTCGACACAGGTATCATCTCACCGCTGGTGAGTGTCAGAATACCTTTTGAGAGCATTATTTTGTTTATTTTATCTTTTCTTGCAATGAAACTTCTATGACACCGCACAAAATCATCTGAAAGGCGTTTTTCAAGATTATCAAGAGTATCATAGAACGAATACTGTTCCTTTTCTGTGAACAACAGTATCTTTTTATCCATCGCCTCGAAATACGATATCGTTTTATAAGGTATCAGTTGTCTGCCTTCTTTATTATCAAGTATAAAATTACTGTCTGAAGTATCATCGTAAAATCGGCTGAGATATGCAGGTATGTTTTCATCTAGCGCTTCTGCCAAGGACCTTGCGCTTAACGGTCTTATTACCAATCCGGCAGCAAGCACATCGTGCCTCACATATTCTGTAGGGATCTGATTTTTTGATGCAATAAGGATCATATATGACGTCGGGTCGTTTTTTCTAAGTACCTTTGCCATGTCCAGACCGTTTTTAAACGACAGATCCATGATTATAATATTGTAGTTTACTCTGTCGCACAATGCCTTTTCAAGTTCATTTTCATTGCTGCAAGTAATAAACTCCCAATACTCATCGCTTTTCTCAGACGCTATGTTTTTTATGTATCTGACTGCAAACTTTATCTCCGAAACATTACGAGAGCATACAAGTACGCAAATCATTGAATTTCACCTCCATGCAGCGGTACTATTACCTTATAGACCTGACCTTCTTCTGCTTCCGGAATTACCGCCATGCCCTTTGGCATCGATTTGGATTGCTCAGTAAAAGGCATTCCCGAAACATTGATTATCCTTTGCTTATCAAGATTTCCGCCAAAATGTATTCCGGTTTCGCTTGATATGAAATATTTATAGGCGTCACGCAGAATAAGTTCGCTGTAATTATCCTGCTTTATCTCGGCAAAAAAATAAATATTATGCAGCTGTCCTTTGCTGAAAATGTTCTCCACAAAGCCTTTCATTGGAGCTACTCCCTCCGGTGGATCATATACCATAGACAGGAACTCTTCAAACGGTGAAATAAAGATAAAGTATGGCGCTTCTTCTGACATACGCTGATAAATTTCACTATCACTCTTGCCTTCATCCATAAGAGAATGTTTTAATTTATTTCTCTCTACAAAGATTTCTTTTAGTTGACAAAGCATACTGAATAATTCATCGGCTGAGCTTATATAGCCTGCACCAAGGGAATTCCCGAATTTTTTCAACTCGTTTTTACCTTTTTCTATTACAAACATTTTACCGCTTTTTTGTGCCGCTCCGCTCATAATAATTCTTAGAGCATTGGTCTTGCCGGAATGGCTTCTTCCTGTTACAAAATAACAGAAAGTATGTGACAGATCTATGCAGCTGACCGACGCATCTGACTGTTTGTATCCTATAGGAATATACATCTTGCTTGCGATCAGTTGGTCATATTCTTCTACTGCCATCAGATCGGAGTAAACAGGTTTATCAGGAATACTTGGAACATATGATGCGCACTTGCCCTTCCAGCTGCATTTAAGACCTTTAGCCCATTCAGTTAGTTTTTCAGACCGGTCATAATCGTCAGAAGCACTCACACTCAGCGCCGTCTGGAACTCAAGGGCGTTATCCCCTATCTTTACAAGTCCCCGACCTTTTACAGCAGTCTCAGGTATCACAGAAATATGTTGTACTCTCATGGTTTCCATATATTTGAATTTATCTCCCATTTCAAGGCAGATCACATTTCTTATATTATCCGCCATTCTGTTGGGTATCTCATTCAATCCGAATCCGGCTGATGTTATAGCAAGATAAATTCCATATCCTACACCTTCTCTGGCAATTCTGAGCATCATTCCATCATAAGCGTTTTCTGTCTTTTCTCTGAAATTAGAATAATTGTCCAGAACTACTATCACAGCAGGATATTTTTTTCCGTATGCCTTTACATACTGACTGTAGTTTCCTCCTCCGAAAGCCTTTTGCCTTTCGTTCATTATCTTGCTCATCATAGTAAAGAACTTGGATATCTTATCCTGATCGTTCTCATACATTACTCCACCGACATGAGGAAGCTTTTCAAAGCATGACAGCATATGGCTGCTGAAATCAAGAATGTAAAAATTCACTTCCTCAGGCGTATATTTAAGCGCCAGCCCATATATCATCGTCTGTATAAAAGTACTTTTACCGCTGACAATAGTGCCACAGACAGCAAGGTGTCCGCCTGATTCAAAATCTACCGCCACAGGCTGTTGAAGTTGGTTGTCCGGATCATCGTAAAGACCTATCAGCGTATTCAGTTCAAACTGATCGCTTTTGCTGTTATTATCTGATACATCGGCAAGCTGCTCAAGATACAGTTCGGTCGGAAGCAGCGGCAGCCACAGCTTTGATTCGTTCCTAAAGCCGTTAGATTCCGCAAGTGTTTTAAGATATTTTACGACAACTTCAAGCTGAGTCTTTTCCTTTAATTCAGGAAGCTTTTTTCCTATGCCTTCGGACTGGTATTTTTTGAGTATCGCTTTGCCATCGACATTTTCATCATTTGAAATAACATCAACAAAGTTTCGCATCGCCACCTTATCAGCCTCTGCTGTTCCATAGTCGTATCGTTCAGAAAGGCGCACACACGCTTCCGCTGCGACTTCTGATTTTTCAGATTGATCCATTTCAGCAATGCTCTTACCCACTTTGCTTGTATCGACTATTTCTTTAATGGTCTTGATGACATTATTGTACCATTCTATCCTCTCATTTTCTTTGCGCTTCATCTTTGTGCGATTTCCTACGATCGCCGGCTTTCCAGTAAGAGTAAGCATTGTTACAAATCCTGACTTGTTTTCAAGTTCATTCTTATCGTAGATCTCACCGCTCCAGCCCGACTGGAACAATTCATATATCTCATCGTTTCCGACCTGAAAGTAGCACCTGCCCGCCTGAGTTATATACGCAGCGTCAGGTTTATGAAGCATATCTATACTATCCTGACGTTCCTGTACTCTAAGGCACAAGTGAAATTTAGAATTGCTTCGTATATTATCATCTACAGTTCCGTTTGGTTTCTGGGTAGCAAGAATAAGGTGTACTCCCAGACTCCTTCCCACCTGAGCTACACTTATCAGTTCCCTCATAAAATCCGGTTCTTCACGTTTTAATTCAGCAAACTCATCTATAATGATTATCAGGTGCGGTATAGGTATCCTGGCTTCGTGACTTTTATACAATCTGGTGTAAAGATTTATATTGTTTACGCCATACTCTCCGAATATCCTTTGACGTCTGTGGTTCTCACTTTTTATCGAGATCATAGCTCTGCGCACCTGGTTGCCCGAAAGGTTGGATATCTGACCAGCCATATGGGGAAGGTCCGTAAAGAGATTTGCCATTCCGCCGCCTTTAAAGTCAATTATAAAAAATGCAATATCCTCGGGACTGAAATTCACCGCCAAAGATAGAATATATGTCTGAAGAGTCTCACTTTTGCCCGAACCGGTCGTTCCTGCCACAAGACCGTGCGGTCCGTGAAACTTCTCATGTATATCCAGATAGCAGTTTGCCCCTCCCGACTTTTTGCCTATCAATGCCCGCATGGAATTGTAAGTACGGTTTTTGTACCACTGCTCCAACACATGAAGTTCTTCCAGTGATGAAACGCCGTACATCTCCAGAAAATCAAGCTTTGAAGGCATTTCTGAATCGTTCTCAAATTCACTGACTCTAAGTTCTGTTATTCTTTTTGCAAAACTTCTAAGCTCTGCGGGTTCTGTTCTGTCAAAGTTTACATGAACTTTGTCAACGGAGTTATCCATTGTATGATACATTCCTTTAAACTCCGGTGTGTTTTCAATAATAAATTCACATTCGTTGGGAAGGTCTTCGTATTTTTCGGCAAGAATTATCGTGGACAGCCCATACTCCGGCTTTGGGTGATATACATATTTTGCAATCAGCTGATTATCTATAAGTCCCGGTTCTGAAGCGAACAGCACATAATACGGCTTGCATACTGAATTTTTCTGTCCCAGTGATGAATTTTCCTCACGGCGGCGTATAATATTTGCAAGCTCATACAGGATATCTCGTATCTCGTTTGCATCAGAAGCAATGTACCTTGTTTTTCTGTTTTCAGACCATACATGAGGAAACCATTTGAACATATCCCATTGATGTTCATCATATACTTTTTGTTTGTCATAAAGGAAAACAATCTTAACGTCTGTATAGCAATTGTTAGCCGCTATCCCGGCAACAATATTATTCATTATATCAACGGCTCCCTGACAATTATTACCTCCAATAACGCCAACAAGTCTTTTCTTGCTGATGTCAATGCAGATCGGAACATTTTCCAGCTGGGTATAATCGTCCTCCATGAGCTTTGGCTTGTCCTTAAGAAAATCAGCATTGAGCGAAAACTTCTGCTCAGGTATCTCAAGTTTAACCTGAAACGGAATGTTTCCAAGCCCCAGGCGATAATGAAGGAAATCTTCATGGCTTACATTTCTGTTCCACAGTAAAGGATTACTTTCGTCCAATTTACAGTTATCGCTGGCTGACGGATACATAGAAAGAAGCGCATCACGGTTGTGAGCATACTTTTCACTGAGCTTTTCAGATATTTCTATAAGATAATTTCCATAGGCGTTTATACGATGATCTTCATTTTCAACTTCGTCTTTTCTCTCGTTGCGGATATTTAATATTGCCCATATTGAGCCGAAAAGCGCAGAACCTATCGCTGTAATTAGACCGGTATACATAAACGCTCCAGAACCGGAACCATTCATACGGGAACTGTATATTGCCAGGCTGCACCCCAGGAGCATGGGTATTGCCATCGTAAATGACGGTCCTATCAAAGTGAGCAGCGGCTTTTTCTTGGCAAATTTCGGTTCGGGCGGCGGCTCTATCTTTACAGTATCGTTGTATATGACCGGTATATTTCTTGGAGAACGATGAAAAAGTTTCTCATCAGCCTGTTTTTTCTTTTGTGACGGTTGTTCAGACCTCAAAACGCTTTTTGGCGCTTCCGTGATTTTTTTCACTTCCGCCTTTCCGTAATGTGTACCAATTGCAATAATTTTCTCCAGGTAAACAATTTGCAGTCCGAAAACATTTATCAGGTCTCCAAATACCAGTTTATGAGACTTTTTTATACGATAGCCATTAACAAATATTCCGTTTGAACTAATATCTTCTAATATCCGTTCTCTGGAAGTGCTTACTATCCTGCCGTGAATTTTTGAAACATAGTTCATGAACTTATATTTTACGTCGCAATCTTCCCCTGAACCTATGGTAATGATCGGCTGGTCTGAAATAATGTACTTTTTATATATGCCGAATCTGGTCTCTGAATCTATAACAATAAACCTGAAAGACTCGCCGTCAGCCGTGCTGAAGTCCAACACATCTCCTCCGGCAATGCCGATCTTGAGCTGGCTGTTTTCGACATTAAATGTATAATCATCACTTCTTTTTATAAACCACTTACCACCCGTTTTTTCCATGAGTATGGAAACATCTCTTTTTAGTTTGTATTTTTCTCTTTCCATATGTATCATGTGGTCCAGCCCATCTCCGCTGAAAAGGACAGCCTCTTTGTATGGTTCGATAACATATGTCCTTGATCTTCTGCGGATAGCTGTGCCATTGGAAGACCCACAGTCTTGCAATACGATCTGACCGTTTTTCAGATACACCTTGCAATGTTCCGATGAAACGATAGCTTCCGAAAGAATAATAGAGTTGTTTGATCTTGCCCTTCCTATGCCTATAACACTTTCAGGATCAAATACATATTCTTTTGCCGGTTTTGCCCCTATCAGCCGAAAATACACCATCAGCTTTCTTTGACTAGGCATTTTATTTGCGGCATTGGCTAAGATATAAGGATTGTGCAATGAATGATCCAGATATTCATTTTTAAGTATATTTCCAGCTGCACGGTATATCCTTTCAATATTTTCCTTTTTTCGCTTGATAATTATAATTACCGCAGCGACAAGAACTATCGAAGCCAGGACAACCAATATTCTTATCAACATAACTTTATCTCCGAAGTATACTATTTAAAATACAGCATCGCACAATATCCTATAATATGGTACGATGCTGCTTTTACTTTTTGATCTCGCTCAGCTCATTGCTTTTATTTTGCCGTTTTCGTAAACGAATACTGTCCACCAGTCACTTTCAAGATCATCAGGACATTCAAACACCTCAGGCGTTTCGCTATCAGACGTATACACTTCTACCTTTGCCCCATATATATAGCCGAACGAAGAAGTAACAGTATACTCATAGTACCCTTCAACATCAAAAACAGTGACTACTTCAGGTCCTCCGTCTTTTTCAGGTCCGCTTTCTATTACAAGTACATCTCCGACATAATGCTGGTGGTTTCCGGGATCAAACGGAGAATGTGAGCAGAAAACGTAATTGCCGTCGCCGTCTGTGCCTTCAAGTATGTGGTCAAAATTAGCATTCTTATCTTCCCACGAAAGAACTACTCTTATCTCACCTTTTCGCAGTTCTCGTGCATAATTGTAAGGCAGATCAATTTTCGTGATCTCGTCCACGTTGACAAGTTCAAATTCTTTTCCTAACACAACTTCGTCTTCTACGATGACTTCTACATAATACTCACCCGGCTGAAGCTCTATACGATACTTTCCATTTGAACCAGTCTTTATTTCCTTACACAACATACTTTGCTTTGCTTCATTTCCATAATAGAATCTCAAAGTAACTTTGCTTACTGCGCCGCTCATAGCCTCGTTATATGCTGTGCCTTTAAGCAGACAAAATCCCACTTCCGGCGTATCATCTTCTGATACGTCAAATCCATTCTGATCGTCATTTTCATTGCCGTTGTCTGACCCGTCATTTCCGGCATCAGGCATAACTACTATCCATGGCTTGGACATAACTATATTACCGTTTTCATCGCTTTGAATGATAACATTACAACCTCTGCACATAAATTCTACACATGGCAGCCCATATGTTTCCACAGGAACTTGTTTTAAACCGAACAATCCCATCTCTGTTAGTTTTTCGTTCGTTATTCCTGTAGTGTATCCATCAAAAATAAATTCAGGAGATGTTACTTCTATGTACTGCGGTTTTGAACTATCTTCCGGAGAAGCTGAATAAACAAACTTAGCCGGTATACCTTCGTATTCTACTTCCTTTTCTCCCGAAGTTGAAGTCATTTGGTATATGCCGCTGTATCCCGAAAATGTATAAGTTGACAAGAACGCCAGAACATCTTGCTTAATAGTTACATTTTCAGATCCTTTAGCAACTTCGTTCAAACTATAAGTTGCATTGCTCTTTCCGTTAAGCAAATCGTTATAATCATTGAGCAGATTTTTGATCTTAGAAGAATTTGTCTTTTTGTAACCGCTCTGGAGGTACTTAACCGCAGAAGCGATATCATTCATTTTGTAATAAGTCTTAGCTATTCCGATATAAGCTTCTTCGTCCTTATCATTTTTCTTTATAGCTTCTTTATATGAAACAATGGCATTTTCATAATCTTCATCTTTAAAATACTTTTCAGCTATGGTAATATACTGATCGTATTCTGTGGACTGTTTGTTTTTCATTATAAATATTCCGGCAGCACACACAAGAAGCATAATAATGATAAGTACCAATACGATTATAATGCTTTTATTTTTGTTTCTGCTCATAAATTTACACACTCCTTTAGCGGTCACGAGCTGATCGTTCTATTTTCGGTTGTTCCAGTACCTGCGGCGAAGAATGATCTGAGATACCAAACAAACTATTGCTCCAGTTACAATCAGGACGATCCCAAAAATCACATACAGCATATTTTTTCCTCCGGATCGTAATTCACTTTAGATGTTCGTCTACACTCCAAGCTGCGCTTTGAGCTGTTCAAACTCAGTCATATCATTTACATCATTTCTGTCTGATGATTGAGACCCACTATATAAAGAATCGGCCTGCCGGCAACGATCTGCTGCCGTATTCTCATCACCTTTGTTATAATATGTAAACGCCATCTGCACATAAATGCGATAGTCGTCTGGGAACGATTCAGATGCTTTTTCCAGTATCTCAGCGGAACTGTCATAGTAACCTGAATTTCCACTTTTATTACCCATAAGCCTGTATACTTTTCCCAGATTTATCATGTCTTCTGCCAAAGGATGCCGATTATCTGAAACAAGTTTTTCAAAACAAGCTGCGGCAGACTTAAGATGACCAAACGCCATACTTTCAACATTTGAGGAGTCTGAAAGCACAACATACACTGATGCCAGTTTGCGCAGCGTTACCGCACTGCCGGTAACTGAATATGCGTTAGAATAAGATCGTGCAGCGTTTTCATAGTCTCCTTTCTGAGAATAAGCATCACCGACCAATTCATTCAGTTCCGAAATGTTTTCATTTTCTGTCATTATTGAAGAATACTGACCGTAATTATCTATGATAGTGTCATAATTGCCTTTAGAATATTCGATATTAAGGTAGATCAATTGGCTTTCTTCATTGCTAAGGCCATCATTGATCGCATTTTCTATCATTGATCTAGCCTCGTCAAATCGTTTCTGTCTGGCAAGAATAACAGAATACTCCTTTTCATATTCAGCCCTCGCAGCAGAAGATCTTTCAGAACTTATTGAAGCAGTCATATATTTGTCAGAATCAGGAATATCACCTGCATAATAAAATGACATACCAACTATATAATTTATTTTTGAGCGTCTTCCATCATCGATCAGGCTTTTCCATTCTTTTTCTGATAATATCTCCATTCCGGTGTCCAACGCATCAACATACATACCGTTATTGTAAACCTCACAAAGCAGATCATAGCTGTCTTTGAATTTTTCAGTTCGTATCTGCAACAATCCGGAAAACACCATCCAGATGCCTGCCAGGATTATCATACCGGAAATTACAATTGTAGTTGCCTGAAGCATCAGATACTTTTTGTAGTTTCTTTGCCGAGCCTGCAAATTTACTAATTCCGATCTTACCTCAGCCGCAGACGAATACCTTTTCGACACATCTTTTTCGATGAGTCTGTCTATTATCCTGCAAAATCCATCTGACATATTAGTTGAAAGCTGAGATAATTTAGGCTGGGTATTATTTATCACCGAATAAACTGATATGGGTACATGTGATGCTATAACGTACATTGAAGCACCCAGACTATACAGATCTGACTGCGCCCCCATTGTAACGTTGATCGGAGGTATCTTACCTGTCAGCGAAAGAACTTTATAATACTGCTCCGGTGATGCGTATTCAGCAGTAAATCCATATACCATTTCATCGGAATCTCCCGAAATGTTGAAGTCAATAAGGCAGATATTGCCTGACGTGCTGAGTATTATATTTGCCGGTTTTATATCGTAGTGATAGACCGGCGTATCATGATTGTGAAGATAGTCAAGAGCATCGCACAACTGGATCATTATCTTTATCAGCTGTTCTTCGGGGAATACAAAATTATTTTCAAGATAAAACTGAAAATCTTTGCCGTCAATAAAATCAATTACGGTAAAATAGCCGGAATCGTATTCAAAACAGTCATATACCTGAGGAAGATATGTGTGATGCAGCAATTTGAGCATATCAGCTTCCTGCTTGACTTTTGCATTGTCCAGCGATCCTTTTATTCTCTTCAGGACTACCATCTTGCGGAGGTGCATATGCTCCGCAAGATAGATAACTCCTGTGCCTCCTTTCCCTATGGATCGGATCACCCTATAAGTATCATTGATTATCGTATTCGCTTCAAGCATTTATCTTCTTCTCCGGCGTGAAAGGAAAATAATGAATATCACAATACCAATTATGAACAGTACCAGCAACACAAGAAGCGAGATAAACAACGGTGTGTTGTCTATGAGTCTCTTGAACCAAGTCGCAGAAAGCGTGAACGACACTGAACCGATGCTCTCGTCATCACGGTCAGACCAGTTTCCTGCAAGGTCCTTAACTCTTACAACTACATTCTGTTTAGAGTTGCTTCCCTCCGCCAATACAGGGAGAGAAATTATAATGTCATCGGAATCGTTAGTTGAAAGTTTAAGATCTTCTATCTTCTTCACCTCGTTATTTACAATAACTTCCAGATAGTCAGAGCTTATCTTTTCAGGTGAGCTGAGGTGAAGGTCCGAACAAGTGATAGTCAGATCAACTGATGATTCCTCAACGTTCTGGTCGTTGCTGACACCTGCTATAACAACTTCAGGGATAGTCTTGTCGATTATGAAGTTAATAGGACATATCCTTTCATCAAACAAAGGCGTACTATTTGCCGACTGATGGCTTGCACCTTCTAGACCGTTTCCGTCTTTGGAAGAAATATTCACCTGATAACGTGCATCATTTTCAAAATTGTCGGCATTTATATTGTAGTAATACGCATACCAACCTTCTGCACGCTCTTCATCGTTGTCGGCGTACTTGGTCTCATCGCTTGACAAAACTGTGTCATCACGACCTCTGAGCTTTTCGATAGTGTAATCAACTCCGAACGTCAAGTCAGTATTTCTGTTTTCATTAGCGATAACTGTTATTGACATAGCCGAATCATCAAGAGGAGTTACATTTATCTCCTCCACTACGATGGGTACTTCGGAATTTGAATATATTCCTTTATTATAGTTGTCTAGCAGATCTATCGCTTCCTGATTCACTATTCTGTAAGTAGAACCAAATCTGTTTACGGAGAACACAATTTCTTTAGTTGCGCTTCTTCCGGACTTATCATATACCGAAACAGTAAGAACATATATTCCATCAATATCCTCTGTTTCCTCGAAGCTGTCATAAGAAAGCACATACGAATTGATATAGCCGTTTTCTGAACTTGCAGCATCATACTGCTGATTAGTTCTTGCTATAACATTGCTGTCTCCGTAACCATTCATAGAGATCCTCTTGAACGAAACAGAGGTGTGTTCGATGTACTCGTCATTATCACTGCCGTAAAGGTTGTAATCGCTGAAGGTAATGCTAGGTGTAATTTCAGCATCATAAGCAGTATTTCCCTCAACGCCGGCAATCTCAAATACAGGATCAATGAGATCTATGTAGAATTCGCCAGAGGATACATTCTCCGCTGCATTATCTGCCAGATCCACATATGCAGCACCGATGCTGAACTTTCCGCTGTCTGTATACTTTACAACAGCAGTATGTTTGTCACCATCATTTGACCATGCTGAAACTCCGGGATCCTCTGTTTCAGTCACATTGTCCGCTGCAAACGAATCCATGCTGATAACCACGTCAGATCCTTCAAAATTGTGTTCAATTATTGTTATAGTTGCAGTTCTGACGTCTTTGTAATAGTTTCCATTTTCAAACGAAGTATTATCAAATGAAAGACTTATTACAGGAGCAGTCTGGTCCATTGTGAAGTCATTTTCTGTTTTAGACGTGGTATTAGCTGCAAGATCAGTGTAAGCAACTGAGAATGTATAATCCGCATCATTTGCAAATGTAACCGTGCAGCTCCACTGATCTGAATCAGGATCATTTGCATTATCGCTTATCTTTGTCCATGAACTTATATCAGCAGTTCCTCCACCAATAGTTATTTCAGGAAGTTCGTCCAGACTGAAATTACGTTCAGTCACCACGATAGTTGCAATTCTGTCACTGTTATAAAATGTCATTCCGTTGCGCTGAGTAGACGGTATGTCATTGTAGGTTATATCAATAGTAGGAACAGTCTTGTCGATACTGAACTCAGTGCTGTTTTCCGAAACGTTGCCGGCACGGTCAGTAAGCTTAACAGTTATTTTGATACTGTTTCTGTTCTCATTGATATTAAGCGTCTTGTTTATGCTTGTAACAAGGTTGTTGTCATAGAGTTTTGCTTCCCAATCGCCGTCACCGGTCATTGTTCCACTATTGTCAATTTCAAGAACTCCGCTCTGGGTAACTCCATCTATTGAATTCTCAACAGTCCACTCAACAGTCTTGATACCGGAAATAGGGTCAGAAACCGATACGATCACATTCTGATCTGCGGCATAAAGGTCGAGTCCGTTTATGTCCTTCATGGTGGTAGTCTGTCTGTCAAATCCGATAATCGCAGTATTATCGTGTGCCTCCTGAGTTTCAACGATCGTTCCGTCAGGATGAGCATTAGTCTGATCGTTTCCGGTCTCAGAAGAGTTGTTTACACGGTCGGTAACCACAGCATATATCTGACCCTTGAATCCTGCTTCAACTGTAAACACCGCTGATGCGGTATAACCGTCTCTCCAGTTTCCTGCGTTAGAATCTGATACATCTATGGTTATGACATCGGTTCTGGTGTTTTCACCTTCGGGGATCTTGTAGAAGGCTATGCTTCCGATGGAAGACGAGTTGATATCATCTTTTACAAATACTCTTACATCTGTAGTCTTGCTGAAATAGAATCCGTAAGAAGTTGTTTTTACCCCTATATTAGGATCGCTGTCGCTGTCGCTTTCCTTGTTGCCGGGTTCTGTAAATTCAAAGCCGGTTACTACAGGTGCAGTCTTATCAATGTAAATTTTTCCGAAATCAGAAACGGTATTGTATGCGTTGTCCTCTACAGCAACATTAATATAGTTTTCTCCTTCACCGGAAATACTATATTCTCTGCTCCATGAATTAGTTTCTTTATTTCCTTTGCTGAGGTCGAAACTGTCTTTAACAAACTGCTCCACGCTCTTCTGACCGCTCGTGTTGCTGATGTCTATACCTATGTTGTTTATTCCGGAATTTACATCATTGATGTCAACAACATATTTAAATGTATCGCTTACCCAGTTCAGACCGCCAACTGTAACAAAGTTTTTCATATTCTGCGCATCAATGTCTATTGTAGACTTTGTATTTTCTGTCATGATGCGGCTGTGTTTCAAATTCATCAATCCGCCTAAAGACTGCTCAGAATTGTTGTCGACATTGCCTATGCGGTTGCCAACAGCGTCATCTGCAACAAAATGTATGTTTGTGTAATGCCTGTTCAGCGGTATTTCCAGAACATATTCGCTGCTATTATCAATACGTTTCATTTCACCTATGAGATCTGTTCCGTCATACAAATATACAGCAACTGTTCCCGAAGCATTCAGGTCGTATAAATCATTGTTCACATTGTTCAGCCTGTTTCCGCTGATAAGATCAGTAACAGTGGCGCTCACTTTAACGGATCTGTTGTTGAACAGACCAAACAGCAGCGATCGGGGCTGTTTGTCCTCTGCAGCTGCATTATCAGCTTTTGTCACTTTTACATCGGAGATAAAAGGAGATGACGCATCATTTTGTACAGTGTAAGAAGCTTCTTCGCTTATAGTTCCCAAGTTGTTGATAGCTCTGAAATAAATAATTCCTCTGTAGTTATCATCAACGGTAATGGTGAGGTTATCGCCTTCACGGCGCGCATTGCCTATTAAAGCTCCGTTAAACGATATGCCTTCTTCTGTATTATTTTCAACTGTTTCCCACGTATTATTACCAAAGCTGTACTGCATATCAGCAATAGTGGTATCAGTATCGTTCGTGTTGGTAAACGCATCAACATCGATAACAGTAGTGCGCTTCCATGTTTTTTCCTCGTTTTTGTTGTTGATAGTAACCGAGGGCACTGATGTTATATTGTGAACATTTACTTCTAATTCTTCAGTTCTGTTTCCGGCATTATCCTTGCTGTAGAAATATATAGTTCCTATGAAATCGCTGTCGCCCTGGTTGCCAAAGCTTACATTATAAGTATACGTTTGATCCTGATTATCTTTAGCATCTCCAACCTCAAGATTGATCTTGCCAAAAGTTTCTCCTCCGTCTTTTTTCTCAGAGATCAAAACTTCTACATTTTCTTTATTTTCTGCATTTTCTTTATTTTCTGCTTTCAGCGGTAACTTCTCATAGTCGGAAGAAACTTCTTCTCCCTTGGAATTTACTCCCTTAAAGCTGTATTCAACAAGTTTTACATTTGACGGAACTGTGAATGTTTCATTATTATAATTATTTTCGTTAGGATCAAATGTAGTTACAGAAAACGAAGTTTTGTAACCTACTGACGGAGCTTGTTCCTTGTCCTTGAACAGATCAGGATTCGATGTCTGCTCTGAAGAATTACCGTTAGCATCTAATACCTTTAAAGTCTCATTTTTATTAGAATCTTTTGTTGTTATTTTAGGCTTGGTAATATCGTTCTTAACAACAACTTTATCTGAGTTGGTGTTCAAAACATTATCGTAAGCTGTAAACTGAATAGTACCGGTAAAGTTCTTATCAATAGTGACAACATATTTCAAAGTACCGCTTTCTTCGCTGTCCTCTGCCGTTATCGTTCCGATTTCTTTGCCGTTAAATTCAATTACGCTATTATCTGCAAGATCAACTTCCTCATCATTTATATAATATGTGATCTTGTTTAAACCCGACTTAGCATTAACCGCTTCAGGAGTTTCTTTAGCTTCCACTGTGATAACAGTTTTGTTAAGGAATGTATCAGCAGCATTATCGATATTTTTCAGATCCGGTTCATCTGCCAGTTTTCCTTTCTTTGATACAGTCAGTTCAGGCATGGTAACATCGTTCTTTACAACAACTTCTTCTGATGTTTTGTTCAAAACATTATCGTAAGCAGTAAACTTAATAGTACCCGAAAAGTCCTTGTCAATAGTGATAACATATGTCAGGCTGCCGCTTGCCGCTATCGTTCCGATTTCGTTACCGTTATAATATATTTTGCTATCTTCTGCAAGATCAACTTCATTGCCGTCAATAGAATATGTGATCCTGTCTAAGCCTGACTTAGCTGCTCCCGCTTCAGAGACCTCAGTCGCTTCAACTGTGAGTACAGTATTAAAGAGGAACGTGTCAACGCCGATATTATCGGGAGTTGTTCTGGCGTCTGCCAGTGTTCCGGTCTTGGTTACAGTAAGCTGAGGCGCAACATCATCAACAACAAAGTGCAGCACTGCTTTTCTGACAATATTACCTGTTCTTGCATATATTATGACATAACAAGTAGATTTAATAGTCACTGTATCCAGTTCAGATGTATAAACCGGAGTTTTGACAGTTTCTGTATTTTCAGCAACATGACAGAAGTACGCATCTATGACTTCATCATTTGGAACTGTAACTGTAAATGATACTTGCGTGTCGGAAGTAACAAAAAATGTATTATTTTCAGCGCTTTCTGCTATATTTCCTTTTACTAATTTAGTATCAACAGTTAAGTCTTCCTGCACCGTGGCAAATGTTACATTGACTTTTACATCGGTTTCGATCGTACCGCCGACTAAATCTGTAATGTTAATAGTCGCCGAGCCATCATCATTATCTTCATCATAATATTTTAATTCATCTGTAACGTCTGTTTCATTTTCCCAGTTTTCACCGTTTATCTCTTTTGTACTGATCGTCACTTTGCTTATGTAATGATCTGCATCATCGGGTGTAAAGGTTATTTCGTGCGTTTTTTCTCTTTCAAAATATGACACTGGAGTTTCAAAATCTTTGGTTACAGTTCCCTCTCCTGTCGGCGTCGGCACAATTTCAACATCATATGCTATCTCAGAAAACGTAATTTCAATATCATGCGGCGTTGAGAAGTCAGATACTATATAATGATATTCATTATCTGCAAGAATTCTCGGATCAGTAAAACTGATCGGCTGATCTTGATCATCAAAAATACTATTTAAAACATCTGTTTCGTTATCAGTAAGTCCGGAAATATGATATCCCTCAGCAGGTTTTGCAGTTATTGTTACTGTATAATTATCTTTCTTGTAACTTACGAATTCGTCAAAATCATTTATAAAGTTTATTGTTCCGTTTCCTGCTAATACTTTAAGATCTACTTTCACCTTAAAAGTTACAGTAATTTGCGGCTTTTCATGCAGATCTTCAAACGTATAAGTGTAACTTTCTACGCCATCTTGACCTTTAAAAGTTTTTTCTGTTCCGAATGATACTTCATCAACAAAAATACCTTCAGGAAGACCTTTTACTTCTACAGTGTATGTAGCCAGCTTGCTATCATCAGGAGTTGTGACTGAAACATACTGAGCAAAGTCATCATTAACTGTCAGGACACAATCTGTTATCAATGTGGCTTTGGCAGATATCGTTACCGGGTAATCAGGCATTGTGAACGTGTAAGTTCCATTGCTTCCGGCGACTTCTACATCTTCACCGTTATCATTAGTATAAGTTACATCGCCTTTTGCAAGTTCATATCCGTTATCCGTGGTTACAGTGAAAGTTACCTTGTCGCCGCTTGTAACATATTCATTTGATGTCAATGAGATAGTAGCATTGCTCTGATTTCCTACAGACACCTTGCAAAGGCTTGCTTTTGCAGATATAGTTACCGGGTAGTCAGGCATTGTGAACTTATACTCGCCATCAGTTCCGATTTTTTCAACTGTTACAGTTTTATTTTTATCATTAGTAGCGGTAACAGTTACATCGCCCTCTGCAAGTGCGTATCCTTCATCCGCGGTTGCAGTGAAAGTTACCGTGGAATCTTTTGCAGCATATTCATCAGATGTCAAATTGACAGCAGCATTGCTCTGCGTTCCAACAGACACCTTGTAAAGGCTTGCACCTACAGATATAGTTACCGGGCTTTCGGGCATGGTGAACGTATAAGTTCCATCGTTTCCGGAAACTTCTACGTTATCACCGTTTGTAGCGGTAACAGTTATATCGCCTTCTGCAAGCTTGTAGCCCGCAACAGTGGTTGCAGTTATAGTTACCTCTGTGCCTTTTGCACAGTAATCGGTGGGCTCAGTTGAAAGGGTTACTTTGCCATCAGAGTTATCTTCCGTTTTTATCTTATACTCGATCTTTTCATAATCAAGACTGATTACTACATTCTCATTACTTGGGAATGTAAAGGTAAAGGTGTTTCCGGAACCTTCTGTGAGCGTTGAAGTATTGCCATCGTATGTGACAGTGATCGCCTCGGCAGGTATTCTGTAGTCTTCGTTCACCGTTATAGTGACCGTCTGACCCGAAAGAGCGCCTGTGGTCTTGTTCACAGAGATAAAATTGCTAACTTTGTCTTCTGCAAAAGTTACAACTGTTTCTTCACTTGTCTCAAATACTTTGCTGGCATCATAAGTTATGAATGCGTCATCGCCATAAGAATATTCAGTATCATTATAGCTAATAGTATATCCAAATTCAGGAGATATTTTAATAGTATCCCCTTGATGGACAATTCCAGTCTTTGCTGATTCTATCTCGGCATAACTGCTCAGACTCGAATTGATAGTATCATAATAGTTCTTATACGAAAGTGTCACCTGAACAGTCTCAGTATTTCCATCTGATGTAAGAGTATCAGGAACCGGGACACTTGAAGGTTCGTCATACAGATATATATCGTCATCATTGACAAAGGCAGGCGTTATGGTATCGCCGGCAGTAACAATGCTTTCTGCTTCAACGGGCTTTCCCTCGCCGTCAGTAAGCGAAAGGGTATCAGTGCCGTCCCATTCAGATACCTTTATCTGAATTCCTCCCTCAGTAGTTGATTCAGCTGTAAATGTCAGCGTAAAAGCCGGAGCCGTTTCATCATGCGGACAAACTACAGTATCACTGTCCTGAGCGTTGACAACATTGAGATCGAAGCTTGCCATAAAGCTTGCAGAGAAGCTTGTAACTGTAAGCACTAACGCCATTGCAGCTGACAATATTCTCTCTGAAATAGTTTTCTTCTTGTTTTTCATCAACTATTCTTCCTTTCTGTACTATGTAAATACGAATCATTCGTATCAGACATCTATAGATTCTGTTGTATGTATCAGCATTACTTCACGTTTTACAATGAACTTTCCGGCAACTGGTGAAGCCGACATTTCAGGCGAAGTTCCCGGCATCATATCGGGAGACAGCCTGGTCGTCTGCCCATCGCCTATCTCAAACTTCACCGGTGCTGAACCATTCTCGGTAATGCTGTTAATTTTTACTGCTTTGTCCCCATTGTCATTCTGTGGTCTTTCAACAGGTCTGCTCGCCGGTATCTCAGCTTTCACGGTCGGATCTGCTTTTGCAGGGATCGCTTTGGTCGATTTAGTTGAAACTTTTGTTTTTCCCGGTGTGCTTATAGTTCCTGCCGGAACATACTCTTTTGTGCTGAGAAGCGTAGTCTGGTCAGCACCCTCATTTATATTCGTGACAGGTCCTGCAACAGGCGCAGCACCAGCGCTGCCGGACGATGTCATGCCGGAAGTAATCCTCTGCATGGACGTTGGCGCAACTGATGCAACTCCTCTTGAACGAATATTATTAAGTTTTGTTGAAAGAGTCATAGACGGCGTGCTGCTCGCCGATGCCGCACTGCTGTTGATAAGTCTTCCGGTAAGATTGTTCTGTGCGGTCATTTCCTCTATTTTCTTTTTCTGAGCTCTTCCTGTTCGTATGTTAAATATCGCTCTGATCCTGAATGTGAAAAACAACACAACAGATATTATTAAGAACAGTATGCAAAATGATAAGCAGATCACAAATCCAGTGTGATAAAAGGATATCAGAGATTCGGAACTCATTATTGCTCTACCTCCTCTGCCGGTTGCCTTTTTGTGTTGAACGCCTGTTCTACCGCATCCATAGCTTTATCAATATCAGCGTTTACCTCTCGTATTTTCCCGTCATGCGTTTCAGCATAATATGTCGGATAACGGCTAAGATTTTCAATACTGAGCTTGGCTTTCATATCTTCAAGCTTCGCTTTTACAGTCTCCTTGTCAAGACCTTTCACCTTTGCAAATTCATTAGCGTTGCTCAATATCGCATTTGCAAAATTCTGATTTATAAGCAAAGCAACCGTTACGTTCTCCGTATCTGCAAGATCCATTGATGTAAGTGTTTCAATGTCGTTCCAATATGATTCATAACTCGTTTCCGGATCAACGTTTCCCTGGTTGTCCAGTCTGCCCCATTTTTCACCAGAGGAATTGACAGCCATAGTGTGCATTATCTTAGCACGGGTATATTTGTTCTGATCATTTTTACTAAACCCGTCAACGCCCAACGCTTCTTCAAACCATCTGGCTGATTTTTTAGGACCTTCCATCTCATTTTGGGAATCATAACAAAAATAATAATTTATTCCCAGGTCATAACAAAAATCAGCATAGTCATCAGGAGCTTTTTTTCTGAATTCGTCAAGATTACTGGTCAGTTCGGTAACATATTTGCTTTCGTCCTCGGAAAAAATTGTGTCGTCCATTACATAATCCAGCATCTTGTTATATGCTTCTTTATTATCAGGACTCAAAGCTATAGCCTTTGAAAAGGAATCAAACGCCTCGCCAGCTGTAGCTTGATTTTTGGCATTTATAACATATGATTCATATGTTTCGGCAGTTTCATGGGATTCAAGCAAAGAAAAAGTAACCGCTCCGGCTCCCATAACAGCTGCTATAATAACTGATGATAAAAATATTTTCCACTTGAAATTCTGGACTTTTTTATTCTCAATATCCAGTTCCTGATAATGTTCCAGTGCATACATCAGTTCTGCGCAACTTTGATATCTGGCTGCCGGATTCTGTTGAGTGCATTTTAGTATTATTTCCTCAAGACCTGATGACAGCAGCGGGTTCCATTGCCTTATCGGATACATCTCATAAGGATATTCACTGGGATTATGGCCTGTTATAAGGTGATACATAGTTGCGCCAAGGCAATAAATATCTGTCCTGGCATCTGTCTGTCCAAGTCCTCCGAATTGCTCCGGAGCAGCATATCCTCTTGTTCCCAGACAAGTGGTATCTGCAACGCTCGTATCCTTAAACTCTCTGGCAGTACCAAAATCTATCAGCGTAACACTTCCGTCGGGTTTTAACATTACATTGGCCGGCTTCATATCCCTATAGATTATCGGGGGTCTTCTGGAATGAAGATATCCCAGCACATCGCAAAGCTGTTTTGACCATTCGATAACACTGTTCTGATCCTGAGGTCCTGACTCCTTGAGCTTTTTGTCAAGAGGTATACCTTCTATATAGTCCATCACTATAAGAAAAGTACCATCTCCATCAATAATGTCGATAATGCTGGGAAGATTAGGGTGATTCAGTCTCTTCAGCATATCTATCTCAGCGACCAGACCCTGCTTTACTACGTCAAAGTCCTGCTTGCCGTCTTTGCGAACCTCTTTTATAGCCCATTGTTTATTTGCCTTTTCATTCATCGCAAGATAAACAACGCTCATTCCGCCTTGACCTATTTTATTTAATATCTTATATTTTCCGTCAACCAGTTGACCGATCTCAAGCATAAATCAACATCTCACTTAATCGACACGCACCAGTACAGCCGTGATGTTATCTGTTTCGTGTCTGCTTTTATTAAGCTCGGTAAAATACACAAGCGTATCATACATAATATTTTCATTCTTTAGCGCCAGAGGATTCATTCTTGCGTAAAATTCTTCCGGAGTTATCTCATGGCGAAATCCATCGCAACACAGAAGAAAACAGTCCCCTTCCGATACTTTGCCGCAATAGAAATCCGGTTTTATCATTTCACTTGCACCGATACATTGCAGCAAAACATTCCTTTGAGAACTTACTCTTGCCTGTTCAGGAGTCATTCTTCCCATATCTATCTCCCGCTGGATAAACGTCTGATCCTTCGTAAGCTGGCATATATTGTCAGACATACGGTACGCCCGTGAGTCGCCGACATTCATTATATAATACCAGCCGTCAAAGAAAAGCATGGCAACTACAGTAGTACCTAGGCTTACGCCAACATTCATGCCATAAGTGCCTATCCTGGCATTCATATCAAAAGCTATATTGCCAAAGGCATCGAAGATCGCCTGCCGGTCAAGCCCCTGATATACCAGTGAAGGAAGTTCCTCATTGAACCATCTTTTAAATTCCTGGATAAGAGCTGCGCTGGCGACCTCGCCTTTGGCAAGGCCACCCATGCCATCGCATAGAACAGCAAGCAGCATCTGTCCCTTTTCAGTCTCTGCCTCCAGAAGAAGCGCAGAATCCTGATTGGTTTTTTTCTTTATACCAATGTCGGTATAAACTGACATCATAAACTTCATAAAGCTTATCCTCTGAATTCAAATTCCTCATCTGCAAGTCTGATAATGTCGCCATTGTTAAGCTGTCTGGGTTCATACGGAGGGATCTGAACATCATTTACATATGTATAGTTGCTGGAATTAAGGTCGGTGATAAAGAACGCTCCGCCGTCGATAGTGATCTTAGCGTGCTGACGGCTTACTGCATTGTTGCTTATGCAGCAGTTGACTTTGCTGCGTTCTTTGCCTATAACAAAGTCAGGTCTGTTTATCACGATCTTTGTTCCGTTTTTCTTTCTGATAAGCATAGCACGACCGGCAGGTACATTTCCGCCGCCAAGCACTGAAGTCTCGCCTGCTCCGGCATTAAGCAGAGTCGTCTCACCGGCTCCTGTTTCCTGGTATACCGGTGTAGGTGCAGGCATCTGCTGTACAGACGGTGCCGGATTCTGCATAGGAGCAGGGGTCGCTGAAGGGTACGGAGGTACAGGTGCTGGCGAATAAGGAGCTGCACTGTTCTTGCTTCCGCCTTTAACTGCCACTACTATTATAATTATTATAAGTATGACTACTACTCCGCCTATGGCAGCAATAATAAGTATTGTTGAATCAATTCCGCCGCTTTCTTCATCTTCGCTTCCGTCATCGCTGTCAGTATCAACTGATCCCGGAGCTGTCGGTGCGTCGGTAGTGATTGGTGCAGGAGGAACAACACTTTCCTCATCATCTGAAGGATCAGGTTCTGTTTGTACAGGTTCTTTATCGACATCGCTGCTGTCATCGGGCACAGTTGTTTCTCCAGTAGAATATATAATGCCCTTCATGTCAAGCATTTCTCTTACCTGATCGATCTCGAGCGCATAATTGAACTGCTGCACAACTCCCTTATTTATACCTATTACATAACCGTTTTCATCTACCAGAGGGCCACCTGAGTATCCATCACTCAGCAATGCGCTGTGCTGGATAAACTCACCCATCGTATTTCCATCGTTGAAAGTATAATCGATCTTGGATATCTTACCATTCTGTATGCTTACGTCCTTTGTGCTGAAAGGAGCATGCGCTGCGTTGTTTTGGTTAGCTGAAACAACTCCCGGGAATCCAGGCGCATATACTTCCTGAGTATTGATAGTTGTTTTTGCGCTGCCAAGCACAAGAGGTGTTTTGGTTTTAAGAGTGTTGTCAGCAACTGTAAGAATTGCGTAGTCGTAATCCTTACTGTCTGTTACTATGGTAGTTCTCTCGGTAACATCTCCCAAAGCTACTACTTCCACGCTGAGATAGTCGCTGTCGTACTCGTCGCCATAGACATCTTCTATTACATTGATAGCATTGTCATCAAGATTGATAACGTGAGAACAAGTAAGAAGCGTAGTCTCATTAATAAGGAAACCAGTACCCGTCTGCACAAGGAAAGGTTTTTCATCAGTGGGCCGATAGTATACTTCGATCTCCAGTATACCGTTAGCCGTAGCGTTCACTGCCGCATTAAATTGTTGTGCTGCATAAACGCTCTCTGCCGGTATGTTTGCAGTCGAAACGCAAAATACAGCCATTAGAGCAGCAGCTCTTGTCATTATTCGCTTGAACAACGATCTTGTTTTCATAACAATTCCTCCAGAATAATTTTTATATACAATCAATTTGTATAGTTATGAGATCACATCGCCGGAAAGGTCAGCGCCCTTTTCTTTGACCAGTTTCTCCGTCTCTTGATAAACACCAAGTATCTTTTTCAGCAGATCCACGCTTTTTATCATGTCCGACGTAGTGTTGTCGATACGCAAGTCAAACGACCTGCACCTGGCTTTGAATTCTTCAGCCGAACTTCCCTGCCAGCTTTCAAATGCCCGTTCTCCAGTGCAAACCGCATCGTTTAGCAGCGACCTGATATGCAAAACGCTTTTCATAATGTTTTCAGATGCAGTTCTCAGACGTTCATCAGAAACCTTTACTGTTGTGTTACCCAGATCCATTTTACTATCACCTCAAAACCTCAGCAGCGATACCAGACCATCTATCTCTTCCTCGCTTCTGCTATATTCCTTGCTTATTACATAAAGGCTGTCTGCAAACTCCTGCATATCAAATATCAGCTCACGAAGCGCCTCTGATCGTTCAACAAGGGTTTTCATATACTTTTCATTGGCTTTTCCGGACCAGGAATTACCGATCACTTCAATTTCATTTCGTATGCGCTCCAACTCACTGCGGGCGCACTCCAGCGAATCATTAAAAACAATTTCCGCACTTTTTATGGCTTCAACATCTGCTCCGTAGACTCCGGATCCGTTCATATCATTCTCTCCTTACAGTTATAAGTTTGTGTAACATCCTGTAAGCATTTTAAAATATTCTTGATGAAAAAAGAATATTTATCGACAGAAAGCACATATTATATGACGATCAACGTGTTAATAATATAATTATCGCCATTGTTATCGCAAATTTCACTCTTTTGCGATAAAAAGAAATTTATCTTTTCACGAGAAATCATACATAAAATCACATTTTTGTTTGAATGACGGGTGTACATAACGGTTTAATGTCAATTCGACGGAGGAATGACCGAGGATCTCAGAAAGAGATTTTATGTCAAATCCTTTATTTATACAGTTTGTGGCAAACATATGCCTCAGCGAATGAAAATTCACCTGCGGAAGCCCGGCTCTCTTTAATATTGCCTTGAAACGATACTGCATAGTGCGTGGCTCAACAGGACACAGACCATTTGACAAAACAAAATACTCATCATTTGAGCAAAAGTACTTTAACAATGGCATAATTTGGTTTGGTATAGGAATGATCCTATGAGATGATTCGCTTTTCGGTTCAGTTATAATGATCTTTGTCTTTCTGGTGTTATCGCTGCAACATATTCTCTGAATAGTATTGTTTACAGTAAGCATTCTGCCGTCAAGATCTATATCTATCCATCTCAGAGCACAAAGTTCGCCGATCCTTATTCCGGTATTTAAAGACAGCGATACTCCCAAAGAAGTCAAAGACAGCTCCTTTTGCAGATATTCTTTCAATATCTGCTGCTCTTTGAAATTCAGCATCTGAGTCGGAGCAGACCGTTTTTTCGGGAGCTTTACGTTCAAAACAGGACTAAATATCCCATATTCATCTAACGCATATTTGAAAATAGCTTTCAATAGAATGATTATATCTGAAACATATCTTGCCGACAGTCCCGAATCTATTTTGCTTTGTATGAACCTGTATACCATAAAAGAAGTAAGACTCCTGTAGTCAAGTCCCCCGAAAGCAGGACAGATATGTTTTCTGAATTTCATGTAATAATTTGCAATAGTTGATTCCTTAGTGTTTCCCTCTATTGTTATCAGCCATTTTTCAAACAACTCGTTTAACGTCAAACCAGATGACTTCAGATGTTCGTCACTAAAGTATAAAAAATTACATTTATTGTTAATATTATAATTATTTATACTTTGTAGCAGATTATTAGTTGCTTTAGCAGAAACGGAATACGATTTTTCTGAAATATCTTCTTTCTTCCTGTAGATTTTTTCAACTGTATGAGCCATAATTTGATACCTCCATTTGAATTTTTTGTGGCATAAACCAGTATAACAAAGAGAATATAAATTTTTATTCTGTTTTTTATTGACAAGTTCCTGAAATAGTGATATAATTATCAAAGCATGAATGTTTTTATCGCAAAAGAGTGAAATTTGCGAAAGATATTAATAGTAGTATATTTCATATAAATTTATTTAAAATTAACATTTGGTATTTTCTGGTCATATACAGCTAACTTTGCACTATCATACGCATAAATTCCCCAACCAAAAAAGCGTTCCATAAAGGAACGCTTTTTTGAAGATATTCTGTTTTGGAGATCAGGTCCTGTAATCTATTACCCTCTTGGTCTTTTTCTCGCTTCTGGGGAGCGTGCCTACCGGAACGATTATCACTTTCGGCGTCATTCCTATCAGCGATCTGAACAGCTCCACTATCTTTTTGGACATAGCGTCAAACTCGTATCTGCCGTCGCCCTCAACTGTAAGCAGCATTACGTCCTTGTTCTTCTCATCATCGTGAGCAATAGTTATGGAGTATTCGCTGGACGTGCCTTCTACCATCTTCAGTATGTCCTCTACCTGGCTTGGGAACATATTTACTCCCCTTACCTTGAACATATCGTCGCTTCTGCCCCTGATTATATCTATCCTTGGGAACTTGCTGCCGCAGTCACATTCGCCAGGAATTATCCTTGAAAGATCGTGTGTCCTGAATCTCAGCAGCGGCGCACCCTCCTTGACCAGAGTGGTTATCACGATCTCGCCGTTTTCTCCGTCGGGAACCGGCTTTCCGGTCTCCGGGTCGATTATCTCTATGTAAATGTAATCGTCCCAGTAATGTATACCTGTGCCGTGCTGGCAGTTTATGCCTATTCCGGGACCGTAAATCTCGGTCAGACCGTAAATGTCGTAAAGCTCGATACCCAGCTCGTCAACTATCCTCTGGCGCATGGTCTCGCTCCATCTTTCAGAACCGAACACGCCTTTTTTCAGGCAGATCTGGTCTCTCAGACCTCTGCGGTGTATCTCTTCGGCAAGCAGCAAGGCGTAAGAAGCAGTTGCAGTAAGAACTGTAGTTTTCAGGTCGATCATCATTTTCAGCTGCTTTTCAGTATTGCCGGGACCCATCGGCACTGCCATTGCTCCCAGCTTTTCGCAGCCTGCCTGGAAGCCAATACCTGCTGTCCACAGGCCGTAACCGGGAGTTATCTGTATCCTGTCCTTGTTGGTGATACCTGCGGTCTCGTAACATCTTGCAAACATTATCGCCCAGTCGTCAACGTCCTTGGCGGTGTAAGGGATTATTACCGGAAGCCCCGTTGTTCCAGAAGAAGAGTGGATACGCACTATCTCTTCTTCGCTGCAAGCCATTATCCCCAGAGGATAAGCGTTTCTCAGGTCGTCTTTCTGTGAAAACGGCAGTTTCTCAAAATCCTCCTGAGAGCTTACGCCGGTTATCCCCAGGCTCTTATAAAGTTCGCCGTAATAGCTTCCCGACTTGATAAGTCGCTTCACCTGTCTGTCTGCAAGTTCAAGCTGTCTTTCATTAAGTTTCATAGTCCACTCCGATCTGCTCTCCTTTGAGGAAAGCTTTTTTATTTATTTCAACAAACCTTTCAGGCACACGCCGTGCGATCTCTTCAAGAAGAGTCTCCCCTGCGATGCCCAGTTTGCCTGTTCCTGATGCAACTCCCAATATTGCAACGTTGAAAAATTTTGCCGAACCGAACTCCCTGCACAGCTCGTCAGAATCCACAACGATCACGTTTTTGCATTTTTCTTTCAGGTAATCTATCATCTCTCCGCCGGTGTAGCCGGAACTTTTCAGCGATTCGGTCACCGGCATGACGGGTACGCTGTTCACAATGACCGTTCCTGCTTCTCCGTCTTTAAGAAAAGCCAGATTTCTCACTGCTTCGGCAGGTTCAAACGCAATTATCACATCGGCGCAGCCCAAAGGTATCAGCGGCGAATATGCGTCCTCGCCTATCCTTACATGACTGGTGACAGGTCCGCCTCTCTGCGCCATTCCTATGGTCTCGGCGGAATGTACCTTTGCTCCCTCCTGCATGGCTGCGGCGGCTATCAGTTTAGAAGCAAGCACTGTTCCCTGCCCGCCGACTCCGCAAAGCAGGATATCCTTTTTCAGCATTGCTCTCCACCTCCTATAGCGTTTGTCGGACAGATATTCTTACACAGACCGCACCCGGTGCAGAGCAGGCTGTCGATGACGACTTTTCCGCCTGAAACGGAGATCGCAGGGCAGCCTATCTCCCTGATACACTTTTTGCAGCCGATACATTTGTCCGATACCGTCAGGCTTCCCGACGGCTTTGTCACCGCAATGCAGGGCGACTTGAAAATTATCGCCTTTACGCCTTTGGTATTGGCACATTCCCTGACCGCTGCCACTGCATTATCAAAATCGAACGGGTCTACCGTTATCACCTTTGAAAGACCTATCCCCTCCAGTATCTTCACGATGTCAACTGCGGAGATAACGTCCCCCATCATGTTCTTTCCCGTGCCGGGGTGGGGCTGGTGACCTGTCATGGCGGTGGTGGAATTATCCAGAACGCAAAGTATCATATCCGCCTGATTGTATACGGCGTTCACAATGCCGGTCATTCCCGAAGCAAAGAAAGTTGAGTCCCCGGTAAAGCCGAACGCCACGGCGTCCTTGTCCAGGTGGCTGAATCCCTGAGCTATAGTGACCCCTGCGCCCATGCACAGGCAGGTATCCGTCATATCCAGCGGAGCTGCGTTTCCCAGAGTATAGCAGCCGATATCGCCGCAGAAATAAGCCTTTCTGCCTTTCATTGCCGTTTTGACCGCATAGAACGAAGCCCTGTGCGGACAGCCTGCGCAAAGGACCGGCGGTCTCACAGGCAGCTCCGAAAGATCTCTTTTTGAGCTTGGCTCATCGCCCAGGAATCTTCCCACCGTCTCTGCGGCAAAGTCAGCGGAATTTTCCCCTGAAAGTCTGCCGTTGCCGGTGGTCTTACCATATATCTTCACGGGAAGATGATAAACGCCTGCTATGCGCTGGAGCTGAGTTTCCACATAGGGGCTGAGTTCCTCCACGCAAAGCGCCTCTTCCGCCTGTTCCAGCACCGGTCTTACCAGATCTTCCGGGAACGGATATGGGGTGGATATCTTACACAGCGCCACGTCGGTGCGGTCTTTCAGATACTCCTTGACGTATGCGTAGCTCACGCCGGAAGCGAACACCGCTTTCTTTCCGCTGCCTGTAACGGTGTTAAGACCGCTTTCAGAAAGATCTTTGCCTATTTCCACATTACGCTTTTCGATCATCTGGTGGTTGGCAAAAGACAGTTTTGGAAAGATCACCCATCTGTTCGGGTCTTTCACGAACCCCTCGTACTCTTTGGGTCTGAAATTCTCGTTATATTCTATTGAAGCATAGGCGTGGCACACCCTTGTTGTCGGGCGGAAAAGCACGGGAGTACGGTATTTTTCCGAATAGTCGAACGCATATCCTATCATTGAAAACGCCTCTTCCGGCGACGACGGGTCAAATACCGGTATCCTTGCGTATTCCGCAAACATTCTGGTGTCCTGCTCCGTCTGGGAAGATATAGGTCCCGGGTCGTCGGCTGAGACCACCACCAGTCCCCCTTTGACCCCCACATACGCCACAGACATAAGCGGGTCGGCGGCAACGTTCAGTCCCATCTGTTTCATGGTGACCATTGCTCTTGCCCCGGAATAAGCCGCTCCTGCTGCGACTTCCAGCGCAGCCTTTTCATTTACCGACCATTCGATATGTACACCGTCCGGGCGGTATCTGGCAACGGTCTCGATTATCTCCGAGGACGGCGTGCCGGGATAGCCTGCGATCAGGTCCACTCCTGCCGACAGCGCGCCCAGAGCTATCGCCCCGTTGCCCATAACATATTCCTTTTTCATTGCGGTTCTCCTTTTCAGATCTTTCGCCTCAGCAGCCGGCAA
>CANRLY010000002.1 GCA_947631585.1 uncultured Clostridia bacterium | reverse complement strand
AGGTTCCTGACCACCAGATGAAAGTATTCATTTTTGCATAACTGTGCCAAAAAACGTACTTTTGCAAAAGAGACGGCGTTTTACCGCAGCTATTCGCCGCCGGTGACGGAACGCAGGACTGCAAGCGAAACATGAAGCTTTTGCTGCAAACAAATTCACAAAGCCGCAAATGCCAGTTTTAAAGGGGTTGTCTGACGGCAAAGAGAAAAATGTGACAGGGTTCATGGAATGTTCACATTCACCCTTTAAAATCCGGCTGGAGATCTTACGGACTTGTTTTCAAAACTGCACCGCAAAAGGACAGTTAGAAAAAAACGTCCAAAAAATCACGATGTTTTCAACGTTTTCAACATAGTTTTCAACCTTTTCAAAAGCGCTTTCAACTTTTTCAACAGGGTTTTCAACACAACGAACTGCCGGAACTGAATATTTGGTATGCAAATTGACAAAAATATCCTTAGTTTAAAGAAAATTGGAGGCAGGGCGATGCTCAAAGGTGTAAATAAACAAATCATTGAAATAAAATGTCCTGAAAGTGAACATTTTGAAAAGATATTGTTATTTATCAAGTGTGAGAACGGCTGCGTTCCGGTGAAGCAGCTGGGCGCAGAGATCTACGAATACTACGCCTCTCTGATGGGGGAGGAGGGGGCTGCACGGTTTGGCGCAGCGGGCAGGAAAAACCGTGGGCTGTGGGCCGGGCAGAAGCTGCATTTTGCTGTTGCGGCGGCGATCATTCTCTCAGGACTGGTGGGTTTATTGTCATTATTACTTATTTTGTAGTGCTATTTTTGTAGAATATGATGAAATATGTGTCAAAACTATTGGCATTTTTGCGGCTTTGTGGTAAAATAATATGGAGCATTATTTTATAGGGGATATTATGTTTGCCCGCTAGGAAAGGCGGCAGTTATCTATGGCAGGAAATGACAGTTTCAAAAGGCGGCAGCGACCCGTCAGGGGTGGAAGTTCTGGTGGCAAGGGTGGAAGTTCTGGCGGCAAGGGTGGAAGCTTCGGCGGACAAGCTCAGGAAAGCGACAGGACGCTGATAATCGGCAGGAATCCTGTGCTGGAAGCGTTGAAGTCGGGAATGGCGATAGACAAGATCTTTATAGACCCAAACGCCGGTGGAACGGCAGTTCAGATAGCCGCAATGGCAAGGGAACGGGGAATAGTTGTAAAAAGCACCGCTCCGGCTAAGTTGGACGCCATGTGCGCCGGAGGAGCTCACCAGGGGGTGGCTGCGGCAGCGGCGTGCGCAGAGTACAGTTCCCCGGAAGAGATACTGGAAATTGCCAGAAAAAAGGGAGAACAGCCTTTTATTATAATTTGCGACGAGATAGAGGACCCTCACAACCTGGGGGCGATAATCAGAACAGCCGAATGTGCCGGTGCGCACGGGGTAGTTATTCCGAAAAGGCGCAGCGCATCGCTTAATTCAACGGTGTTCAAGACTTCCGCCGGGGCTGCCGGAGTGGTTCCTGTGGCAAGAGTGCCGAACATCGCAGGGGTCATAGACTTTTTCAAGGAAAACGGCGTGTGGGTCTACGGGACGGACATTGCCGGTGAGGACTATGATTTGGTGAAGCTGGACGGAGCGATGGCTTTGGTGATAGGAAGCGAGGGCGGCGGAATGAGCCGTCTGGTAAGGGAAAAGTGCGATTTTCTGCTGAAGCTCCCCATGGCTGGGAAGATAAATTCGCTGAACGCTTCGGTGGCGGCAGGGATATTTATGTACGAAGCGGTCAGGCAGCGCAAAGGCAGGATATGACAAAGCTGCAAAAGATACAGATGTTATAGAATTTCCGAAGCTGGCTGCGGCTTACGCTGCGGAATGTGAGGAAAAATTTCGGAAGGGAATGATCGAATAATGGCAGACGATTTTTCACTTGAGGATATTCTTAAAGAATATTCCGCCAAGACGGATACTGCTCCTGACGGGAAAGCTGCTATCGTACCTGACGGCAGTCGGGACGCAGGCTCTGAAACTGAAAAGTCTGCGCAGTCCGGGTCGGCGGCGTCCGGCAGGGAGGCTGACGTTCCAAAAAAGGATATGGAGGAGACTTTGGGTCTTAAAATAAAGCTGGGTATCAAGCCCCAGCCTATCGAGCCTGCTCCTGCGCCGGTGAAAGAGTCGCCGGTAAGCGATATGTCGGTCACTGCACTGGTCGAAAAGGCGGTGGAGGGGCTGGAGGAAGCTCCTGCGCCAAAGCCGGAAAAAGCGGAAGAAAAGACCGAAGTATACCAGCCGGAAACTTCTGAGAAGTCAAGGAAAGAACAGGGCGTTCAGAATGGTCAGAACGTTCAGAGCGTTCAGGACAGCCGGAAAAAGGCTGCGGAGGCGGAGAAGAAAGAAACGGCTGGAAAGTCCGGCAATACCGCCATGATCCAGAAGATAGTCGATCTGAAAAAGAAGAAGTCCGACAAGGGAAAAGAGGGCGCTGCGGGCGTTGAGCCTATGAGCCGTCCCAAGCCGCAGGACATAGAGATGGGTCTTACCGGAAAGATAATCCCGGAGACCGCTCAGGTGGATATCCCGGAAGAGGCGGACGAAGCCGAGGACAGAGAAGCTCTTAAAAAGAAACGCCAGAAGCGGATAGAAAAGTTCGTTCTGGAAGAGAAGGAGAGAGAGGAAGCCCAGCAGGACGATGATTACACTGAGGGCGAATACAACAGCTTTGATGAGACGTCCGTGGTGGAAAGCGAGATCTACCAGATAAAGAGCAATATCTTCCTCAGAGCAGTGATACTGCTCATCACTTCGGCGGCGGCGGCTTATATCTCTGTGGCGAATGATTTTTCCCTGCCCATACTGAAAATATTCGACAGGACCACCAGCCCGGGAGGGTTCGCTTTCACACTGACTGCTCTGGCTTTGGTCGCCTGCTTTGTTTCTTATAACGTGGTGTTCTCAGGACTGAAAAACCTTGTTACTATGAAAGCAGACTGCGACAGTATAGCGGCGGTGTCCATAGTGGCGGCGGTGCTGTCGGGGATAGTTATACTTGTGGACGACGAACTGGCAAGAACGGGGAATTTCCACATTTACACGGCGGCGGCAATGCTGGGACTGCTTTTCAACGCCCTGGGCAAGCTGATGATAATAAGCCGGACGGAACGGAACTTCAAGTACGTTTCGGGAGAATATGACAAGTACGCAATAACTATGGTAGATGACGAGGAAACTGCGCTGAAATTCACAAAGCGTTCGGTGAACGAGTACCCTTGTCTGGCTGCAATGAAGAAAACCGAGTTCGTAAAGGACTTTATCGGCAATTCCTATTCGCCTGATGTGTCGGATTCCTACAGCAAGAAATTTGCGCCGTTCATGACGCTGGCGGCTGTACTTATAGCTTTTCTGGGAATGATGCTGGATAAGAACGCTTCGGGAACGCTGGGACACGCAGTTGCCGGACTTTCCATACTGGCTGGAACGCTGGCTATCTGCTCCTCTATAGCTATCATGCTGGTGGCGAATCTTCCGCTGGCAAGGGCAAGCAAGAAGTATCTTCAGTCCTCGGCGGTAATGCTGGGGTATTCCTCGGTGGAGGAATTCTGCGATACAAACTCCGTTCTGGTGGGAGTTGAGCAGCTTTTCCCGGAGGGAATGGTGGAGCTTGTGAACCTGAAAGCTATGTCTGCGACCATGCTGGAGGAGTGCATACTTTATGCCGGAAGCCTTGCTTGTCAGGCAGGAAGCGTGCTGGGTTCTACCTTCTACAAGATACTGAAAGGCAGAACGGATATGCTTTATCCTGTAGAAAGCTACATTTATGAGGACGACCAGGGGCTTTCCGGCTGGATAGAGAACAAGAGGGTGCTTCTGGGAACGAGAGAGCTGATGGAGAGACATTCCATAGAGGGGCTGCCTACCATCGCAAAGGAAAGGGAGTATTCCAAAGGGAACGTGGCGGTCTATCTGTCGGTGTCGGGAGTGGTATCGGCGCTGTTCATAATCAGGGTAAAAGCTTCGGTGAACGTTACAAAGTGGCTGAGGGAGCTGGAGAAGCAGAACATCAAGATCATAATCCGGTCGGTGGACGCATTTGTTTCTCTGAATCTGCTGTCAAAGCTGTTCGGGATATCGCCTGATTCCATGTCGCTGCTGAAATACAGCGACTACAAGGAGTACGACCGGCAGACCTCCTATGTGCCCACAATGTCGGCGTCCATGCTGTGTTCAGGGCATTTCCAGAGTCTGGCAATGCTTATTACCGGTGCCAAGAAGATACAAATGCTGTCTCTGGTCGGGGTGACGATACAGATGGCGTCCTCAATACTGGGGGCTGTGATAGCTCTGATAATGGCGGTGCTGGGGTCGTTCAGTCAGCTGACCGCATCGGTGGTGCTTTGTTACGAGCTGGTTTGGCTTTTGGTAACAGTGATAGTTCAGCAGCTCAGAAAGCTCTGATCTAAGGCAAAAATAAAACTTCCCGTGATAAGCGGGAAGTTTTTTATTTTGGTAATTAAATTTCTGTAGGGTCTATCAAGCCTCATGTTCTGCGACCTGCTTTTGCGGTTCGGAGACTGTCAGGTATTTCTCCTCAAACTCCTTGGGGGAGATGGCTTTGTCAAACAGCCAGCCCTGGGCGATGTTAAAGCCCCACTCGCTGAGGAATTTTGCCTGATCTTCGGTTTCTACACCCTCAAAGACCACGTTCTTTTTGGTTGTGGCGATAAGGATACAGATCTGCTTTACATACTCCCTGCTCATCTCGGAACGGTCAAGGTTATCTATAAAGACCTTATCCACCTTTACCGTATCGATAGGAGCGGTAAGCAGCATTGACAGTGAGGAGTAGCCGATACCGAAGTCGTCAATATCTATTTTGAAGCCGGCGTTCCTCAGTTTGGACAGGTTTCTCATCATCGACCTGACATCGGAAGCAAATGCGCTTTCGGTGACTTCTATCTCTATCAGGCTCTTATCTATCTGGTATTGGTCTGCAAGGGAGATAAGTCTTTCCACAAAGTCTTTTCTCAGGTTATGCAGACGGGAAAAGTTCACCGAGATAGGGATCAGCTTTATGCCTTTTTCTTTCCATTGTTTCATTTGTTTAAGAAGCAGTTCGTAGACGTAAAAGTCCAGCTCAACGATATATCCGACCTTTTCCAGCACTTCCACAAATTCAAAGGGGAGCTTATAGCTGCCGTCGGGATTGCGCCATCTGGCAAGAGCTTCCGCACCGATTATCTCCCTTGTGGAGATGGAAAACTTGGGCTGAAGGAACATTTCTATAGAGCCGTCCTCGATAGCGGAATGAAGCTCGCTGGCTATTTTCTGTTCGTGGCGGCGTTTTCTTCTCATGCTTTCCGAATAGATACCGCAGGGAACGTCCTTGCTGCCCTTTACCGAACGCCTGGCAAGGTTTGCGTTATCCATAGCGATAGTAACGTCCAGGCAATCCTCGTGGAAGAAGAACACGCCTGTTGAGATATGTATATCGCTGGCAGGGTATTTTTCTTTCATATTCTTGCAGAAGATATTATTTATCATAGAAACGCACTTTATTATCTCGTCCTGGTTATAAGAGACCACGAAAGACATAAAGTAGTCGGAATATATCCTACAGGACAGCACGTCGGGGCTGTTGCCGGCGATGAGCTTTGCCAGGTCGCAAAGCACGCTGTTGCCCTCGTCAAAGCCGAAGTTATCGTTTATATAGGAAAAATCATTGATATCGGAGTACACCAGCGCATAGCAGTGGGAGTGGTCGAAGCTTTTTAATCTTTCGGCTACTCTCGCCTTAAAAGTATTTCTGTTCAGCAGACCTGTCAGCGGGTCGGTAGTGGAAAGAGCCTCTATGACTTTTTGGTCATATTCCAGTTTTGCGCTGAGGACTTTTTCCGCCTGAATGGAATAAAGCCTTCCGAACACGGTGGTGACCCGTCCGGTCTCGTCGGCGACGCTTGCCCGCGGCAGTCTGTACCATTTATAAGAATCATCATCGGAAAACGCCTTGCTCCTGAATTCCACCAGGCAGGTATCCTGACGTTTCAGGCATCTTTCCCACTGGTCCCGATAATTCTCATAGTCGTCCGGGTGGACGGTCATGGCAGGGCAGTTATGTTCCCAATACTTAGAGAAAGGATACTTTGCCATCACCTTTTTGGCAATGCCGGCAGGAAGATACATTTTATCCGATTCAACGTCATAATCCAGATAGACAACGTTCTTTTCTTCTGAAAAGTCGGCGTCCTGGGTGACCAGTCTCAGGTCGGGGGTCCTGCTTTCCGAGACGTCGCACATAGTCATGTTTATAAGTCCGGGCTTTTCGTCAAGGTACGCCCGACAGATAACATACAGCTTGCTGCCGTCGCTGCGGTAGATATAGTGAGTAAGGTGGCTTTCGCCGAATATGCGGATATTATCCCTTGCAAGTTCGATTATCTGGGAAGCCTCGTCTTTTTTGCCCTGGAACAGTTCGGCGAAGTACATACCGTTTTCGATATCGGCAGGATATTTTCCGGCAAGTTCCAGAAAACCCTTATCATACTTGACGATCTTCAGGTTATCATTTATATCGGCGGTCATTTTTCCAAGTCTGACCTGTCTCACGTTAAAAGCACCATATTCCAAGCTGACCGCCTCCTTTTTTTCTGTCAGGATAAAGCCTCATTTTACGAACAAGCGACAACGAAGCCATTTTATTAAATTATACAACAAATATTAAAAATAATCAAGGAAAAAACGATTTTTCGTGATTTTGCACAAATACAATGGCGGATTTTTTACACAGGCTCTTGTCAGGGGGGAAAAAGTGTGTTACAATATGGGTACGGCGCAAGGCGGACGCTGATGTGTCATTCTGAGGAGGGATAATTTTGCTTAAAGGAAAGACTGTAGTTCTGGGGATAACGGGAAGCATTGCCGCATACAAGATGGCGAACGTTGCCAGAATGTTAAAAAAGCTGGGCTGTGATGTTCAGACGCTGATGACGGAAAACGCAACTCGTTTTATAGACCCAATTACCATAGAGACGCTCACCTGCAACAAGTGTCTTATCGACACGTTTGACAGGAATTTTCAGTACAGTGTGGAGCACGTTGCGCTGGCAAAGAGGGCTGACGTGGTGATGGTAGCTCCGGCGTCGGCGAACGTCATAGGCAAGCTGGCGTGCGGGATAGCTGACGATATGCTGACCACCACGGTGATGGCTTGTCCGTGCAGGAAGATAATCGCTCCTGCGATGAATCACAATATGTTTCACAACCCGGTGGTACAGGACAACATTGAAAAGCTGAGAGGTTACGGCTGGGAGATAGTCGAGCCGGTAAGGGGTATGCTTGCAAACGGCGACATCGGAGACGGAAAGCTTCCGGACGAGGAAACGCTTGTAGAGTACATTCTGAAAGCTGTGGCTTATGAAAAAGACCTTGCCGGAAAGAAAGTTTTAGTCACTGCCGGAGCGACCAGGGAAAGTCTGGATCCGGTCAGGTTCATAACCAATCATTCCAGCGGAAAGATGGGGTTTGCCATTGCAAGAGCCGCAATGCTCAGGGGTGCGGAAGTGACCATAGTTGCGGCGCACACTGAAGTTTTGCCGCCTTTGTTCACAAACGTTATAAAGGTGACTTCTGCGGAGGAGATGTTCCAGGCGGTAACAGGTCTCAGCGGCGAAGCGGACATGATAATAAAGGCGGCGGCGGTGTCCGACTACACGCCGGTGGAGGTATCTTCCGGGAAGATAAAGAAATCCGGCGATGAGATGACCGTGGCTTTCAGGCGGACGAAAGACATTCTGGCGTATCTGGGTCAGCATAAGCGGAAAGGTCAGGTGCTGTGCGGATTTTCCATGGAGACTGACGATCTTATTGAAAACTCCCGAAAAAAGCTGGAGTCCAAGGGCTGCGACATGATATGTGCCAATTCGGTAGCGCAGGAGGGCGCAGGCTTTGGGGTGGACACCAACGTAATAACCCTGATAACGGCAGGCGGCTGCGAGGAGTTAGGGCTTATGAGCAAGGAGCAGGCTGCTCATGTGATACTTGACAGGCTGCTGCGGCTTTCAGGTAAATAGCGGACGATCCCCCGTGTACTGACCTTGTTAAAGGTCAGGGGCAGGGGGATCGTTTTTTTGGCTTTGGCGGAAGAGCTTGAGCGGCAGGAAGTCAGTCGTTCAGGAAACATTCCGCCTTTACTATTATATCAGCAGTGGCGACCAGGGAGGAAAAGTCGTCCTTGTGTTTTCTGTAAAGCTGTGGAAAGTAGAATTTTGTGAGCTTTTCCAGATCGAAGGCGTCTGCGCCCATTTCGCCTATAGCTTTCTTTGAAGCCGCACGGCACTGGGCGGCGATCTTTTCCTCGGCAAGCTCACAAATGCGGTCGGGACTGCATCTGACCGTTTCGCCGGGGATCCTTATCTCGGCGGTTATATCGGCTTCCAGCCGCAGACCGCTCTCATCGCAGAAAAGCCGCAGTTCGGTATTGCGGTCGGTAAGTTCGGCGTTAAAAGGTTCGTCGGCTTCGTTGAGGGTGACTGAGCAGGTCTGCATTTCCTTTGTGAGCCAGAGCAGTCCTGCGCTTTCCTCCTTATTCAGCATACCGCAGAATTTCCGGTCTTTCAGCACTGCTGTACCGACGACTTCCAGGTACTTCTCCTTGGGCTTTTCGCCGCTTCCTCCGCTTTCTTCTCCGCCGGAGGAACTTTCCTCTCCCTCTTTGGGGACGGCGTCCTGTTCCACCACCGACAGCACCGGCGCAACGCCGTTTCCGCCGCTTTCGTTCAGCTTATTCATAAGCGTGAGCAGGTCGCCTTTTTCGGCAATGCCTTTATCTTTGGCAAAACGAATTATATCGTTGACATTTTCTATGGTGGACGAGCCGTCGGTCAGCGGAACGCTCAGCACCTCTTTGGCGGAATTTTCAGCATAGGCGACTGTTACCCCCAGGTAATTGGCGTTTTCCTTTTTGAACCAGCCCAGCAGCTTGTCCATATCTTCATCATAAACGGAACTGCCGAAGATTATCAGGCGGTTATGCCCGATAAATGCGCTGCTTCCCATGATGTTTTCGCACTCACGCACACCCTCCTGGACATTTTTGCCCTTTCCGCTGATGACCTTCATATTCGCCTGGCTGGGGTCTAGCGGTGTGTCTGAGCCTGAGCCGGACGGGGAGAATATTTGCAGCGACACCTGGTACTGCCCGTCCTCGGCTTTATCTATACCAACTGCGTGGACGATAAGGCGCTTGCTTATATCCGTGTCGGGAGAGCAGCCGCAAAGCAGCAGAGCAGCCGAGACCGCCGCAGCAGCTGCGGTCTTTCTTATTAATCCAACTATTCCCACAACAAGTCAGCTCCTTTCGGTTTTACGGCGGCAGAACAAAAGCACTGCCAGCGGTATCAGAAAGCCCAGTATCAGCGAAGCCGGTGCGGAGGGGCTTCTGAAAAGCAGGCTGTCCCAGCGGTCGAGGGCTGCCAGGGAGATGGCAGTTGCGGCGGCAGCGGCGGTGACCAGACCTTTGGAAATATTTTCGTTGAGCTTGGGAAAGATGTTTTTCAGGCACTGTCCGCCCAGCATGAGCAGCAGGGCGACTTTCAAAAACACGGCTATCGTCCAGACCAGCATATACACTGAGTCGAACCGCTCTATCACTGAGCTTCGGGCATAAGTGGAAAGGGTATACAGCGGCAGCGTCAGACCTTTTGCATAGTCGCCCAGCACGGCGGTTATCATCAGGGTGGAAAATTCCACAAACAGCAGCTTTATGCCAAGATAGCTGAAAAGTCCGGCAGTCCTGCGGTTTTCCACATGGGGAAGCAGAAATATCAGAGCAGCCAGTTCCACCGACCTGCCCAGGGAATCGCCCACTTCCCGCAGGACCGAGCCGAAAAGTTCCTTTTCATCAGCGATGGGCATATGCAGGTTGTAGACGTCAAACTCTCCCGTGACCGCAAACACTATCACCACCAGCGCAGTAATGAATATCACCGCCGAAACGGAAGAAGCTCTTGCCACGGCGGAAAAGCCCAGAGTTGCGGCGTAAAATGCGGTCACGGCAAGGGCTGCCATCAGAAACGCTTCGTGGTAAGCCTCAAAGAAGTGGTTTTTCAGAAAGTATGAGAAATTCCCCAGAACGTGTACCGTTTCAAAGGCAAAGTAGCACAAAAACAGCAAAGATATGAATTTTCCTGCAACAGCCGATCTTTCAAAACTGAGCTGGATAATATCACGGTGGGGGAATTTCTTTGCGGCTGCCAGCACCGGAAGCACAAGCAGGAACTGTATCGCCACCGAAATGGCTGCCGACAGCATAACGGTCGTGCCGTCAGGACGGAACTGGGAGGCTTCATAGGTGATGGATAGAAATCCTCTTGTGAAAAACAGCAGGAATATAAGCTGGGGAGCAGTGATCTTTTTCATGTTTCGTTCCTCTTTTTGCAGTTCAGTCTGTGCCGTTCAGGTCGCTGATGACGTTCTTTTCTTTGGCAAGCCGCCTGAATCCCGTTCTGCCAAGGGACTTCAGGAAGCTTTTCAGCGTGAACGGCGAAAACGGCGCAGCGTAGGGAACGCCGTAATCGTCCATAGAGCAGATGCTGACTGTCAGGGCGGCGGTGGCAAGTCCTATCCCGAAAATGCCTGCCAGTCCTCCGGCGGCGATATAGACCAGCCGCAGCACGGAAGTCTGCTCATTCAGGGAGGGTATGACAAAGGAGGCAGTGGCGGTTATGCCGATGATGATAAGGATAGGTCCTGAGACGAGACCGCTTTTTACCGCTGCGTCGCCGATGATAAGTCCGCCGACTATGGAGACCGCTCCGCCCACAGCCCTGGGAAGGCGTATGCCGGCTTCACGCATGATCTCGTAGAAGATCATAAGTATGAATATCTCCACATACAGCGGAAAGGGAGTCCCCTCTTCGGAAGCGGCAAGGTTAAGCAGCAGCTTGTGGCTGAACGTCTCCGGGTGGTAGGTGGCAAGGGCGACGTACAGTCCGGGCATTGCAATTGTCAGGAAAAAGCAGATATATCTTATCCAGCGGATATAGGTGGAGTAAAACGGCTTTGAAACGTAGTCGTCCATGGTGAAAAAATTTTCAATGAACACCGACGGGCAGACCAGCGCAAAGGGAGTGCCGTCAATGAGTATGCCCACTCGTCCCTCGTTGAGCTTGGCGCAGAAAACGTCCGGGCGTTCGGTGGTAAAAACGCCTGAGAAAATGTTCTTGCCCTCCGCTCCGAGAAAAGCGGAAAGGTAGCCGCTGGTGAGAACGGTATCAAGCTTTATGGAGGAGAGCTTGCGGCGTATCTCGTCAACATACTTTTTTCTTGCTCTGCCCTCCATGTAGGCAATGCACACGTCTGTGCCGGAAACGCTGCCTATCTGCATCATCTCAAAGCGCAGCAGGGGAGTTTTAAGCCGCCTTCTTACCAGAGAAATGTTGCTTCTGACGACCTCTATAAATCCCTCGTGAGAACCTTTTACATTTATCTCGGTGGAGGGTTCGCTGATAGAACGCTTATCGTACCCTTGTATGCCCAGCGCAACGGCTTTTGGGACGCCGTCTATCAGGACTATCCCGAAGCCGGAAAATGCGAACCTTACCAGATCTCCATAGGTGAAGATGGTTTTTCTGTCGTTTGTGAGCAGGCTTTGGGTGGTCACATAGTCAAATATATCAGCCGGCTGGCAGTTTTGCTTTTCAAAGCCCATCAGGTATTTGTAAATGACCTGAGACGTGGCGACAGTACCCATCATGCCCTCGATGTTTATGACTGCACAGCTGTTGCCGGAGATGATAACTTCCATTATGTTCAGGTCCATGGTGTTGCCCATTATAGTACGGATATCCTCAAGAGCCTGAGAAAGGCTGCTGTTTATGGGGGCGTCCTGATAATCGAATGGTCCGGGTCGGTTTTCCAAAAGCTGTTCCTCCTTTTTTACAAAAAGTCCTTAATGAAAAGTATTTGAAAAAAACTGCTGTTTTATTCGCCGTATTATTTTCAAAGGGGCGGAGAAAATAAGTTATAAGGAAAAAACGGTCATTTCATAAAAGGAGGGCGCATCAATGCTCATCGTGTTTCTCAGGGGAGTTATCCTTTATGTGCTGGTGATATTTTCCATAAGGCTGATGGGAAAACGTCAGCTGGGAGAGCTTCAGCCGTCGGAGCTGGTGATAACTATACTTATCTCAAACATTGCAACTTTGCCCATAGAGGATATAAACATTCCCATGACCACCGGAGTGATACCAATACTTACGCTGGTGTGTCTGGACGTGCTGGTGTCTGCTATGGCGCTCAGGTCAAGAAAGCTCAGGCGGCTTATCTCCGGCAGCCCGAAGATAATAATTTCCAACGGCGAAATAGACCAGTTTCAGCTGAAAAAGCTGCGGTACACGGTGGACGACCTGATGGAGTCCCTGAGGTCTCAGGGGGTGTTTGACATCTCAGAGGTGCAGTTTGCGGTGGTTGAGACCACCGGCAAGATAAGCGTTTATCAGAAGCCTGACAGCCGTCCTGCCACCCAGAAAGATCTGAAACTTCACAACAAACCCCAGGACCCCCCAAGAGTGGTGATCGACGACGGCGACATTATTTCCGGAAAGGACGGGAGCGTTGTGAGCAAGGCGGAGGCGATACTCCGTGGAAAGGAGCTTTCGCCGCAGGAGGTGTTCCTCATGACCTGCGATGATTCGGGAAATGTAACTATTGTAAAGAAGGAGGCGCAGAAGCCATCAAAAGGGTAGCAGTGTGCGCAGTGATACTTGCGCTGATAATAGCACAGGGGGTGTTTTCCCTGATGATACTAAAAGGCAGGAACCGCCGCCTGGCGGAGCTTATTGACAAGGCGGTGAGTTACGCCCGTGCCGGTCAGCAGGAGCTGGCGGCAGAAAGCACCAAGGAGCTTCAGGACTACTGGGAGGAATACTATGTGACGGTTTCATATCTGGTGCAGACTTCAAAGCTGGAGGATATCTCCTATTCGGTGGCAAAGCTGGACCCTCTGCTGGAGACGGGCAGCGAAGAATTTTATTCAGAGTGCCGACTGATAAAGTACGGAACGGAGCTTATCTACAAAAACGAATTTCCCGATCTTCACTCCGTATTGTGACCCCCTTGAATGGAAAAGCGGTTTTCGGTTGCATATTTCCGCCAATTTGCCGGCAGTTTTCAGGGGTATTTTGGTGCAAAACTTAAAATTTTTGCAAGAATTATTAAAACCTCTTGCAAAAACCGCCTGCAAGGTATACAATATTAACAGGTGCTGACGCCGTCTCTCTTTTTATGTGGGAGGGCAGGTCTTGCGGCAAAGGGGTCGTCCTGCTGCTGCAAGACAGGCAGAATACAGAAGTTATATTGTTCGGGAGGAACTGTTATGCGTCTTGATGAAATGTCACAGGAACAGCTGGCGGAATTTGAAAAGGAGACCAGAAAGGAATACGAAAAGTTCAAGGCTGAGGGGCTGAAGCTGGATATGTCCAGAGGAAAGCCTGCCGCCGAGCAGTTGGATATTGCAATGGGTATACTGGACGCTGTGAAAAGCGGAGACGATCTGTCCGATGAAAGCGGCGCTGACTGCCGCAATTACGGCGGACTTGACGGCATACCTGAGGCAAAGAGGCTTTTTTCTGTCATGCTGGGAGTAAAGCTATCTCAGGTGATAGTTGCAGGCAATTCCAGCCTGAACATGATGTACGACATGATCGCAAAGAATTATATCTTCGGGACGGGCGACGGCGCAAAGCCCTGGGGAAAACTGGAGAAAGTAAAGTGGCTTTGTCCCTGTCCCGGGTACGACAGGCATTTTGCCATCTGCGAAGCCTTCGGGATAGAGATGATAAATGTTCCCATGGGAAAAACAGGTCCTGACATGGACATGGTAGAAAAGCTGGTCAGCGAGGACGAAAGCATAAAAGGCATTTGGTGCGTGCCAATGTATTCAAATCCTACCGGGATAACATATTCTGACGAAACGGTAAGGAGGTTTGCTTCGCTTAAACCAAAGGCGGCGGACTTCAGGATATTCTGGGACAACGCCTACTGCATACACCACCTGACCGACCAGCCGGACAGCCTGCTGAACATTATGGAAGAATGTGAGAAAGTCGGCAGCGAAGATATGGTCTACATATTCGGTTCTACCTCAAAGGTGACTTTTGCCGGAGCAGGGCTGGCGTTCATGGGGGCGTCTGAGAAGAACATCAGTTACTACAAGGGACTGCTGGGCATACAGACCATAGGTTACGACAAGATAAATATGCTCAGGCACGTCAGGTTCTTAAAAGACGAAGAGGGTCTGAAAGCGCACATGAAAAAGCTTGCCGATCTGATAAGACCGAAATTCGATACGGTGCTGAGGATACTGGACGAGCAGCTCACACCTCTTGGGATAGGCGAATGGCACAGACCAGCCGGAGGGTACTTTATAAGCTTTGATGCGCCGGAGGGCTGCGCAAAGCGGATAGCTCAGCTTTGCAGGGAAGCCGGAGTTACCCTGACAGGAGCAGGAGCGACTTTCCCTTACGGAAAAGACCCCAAGGACTCGAATCTGCGTATCGCACCGACATATCCGCCGGTTTCAGAGCTGGAGGAAGCGGCAAAGCTGTTTGCTATTTCTGCAAAGCTTGCGGCGGCAGAAGTTCTGAGAAAATAAAAACAAAAAGATAAGCTCCCTAGTCATTAAGACGAGGGAGCTTTTTGCTGTAATGAGTATTCAGAAAGTGTATTCGGGCAGGTCTTTTTCGGTGAACAGACCCTTTTCCAGCGCATAGGTCTTGATTATGGCAAGCTGAGTTTTGGCGTCGGGGAGCTTGTTTTCCATTGCAAGCTGATAAGCCTTGTCAAGGGGTATCTTTTTCAGACCGATAAACTCACCCTCGTCCAGATGCTGTTCGCCGAAAGTCAGACCCTTTGCCATAAACATATAGATAACTTCCGTATCATATGCGACCGTGGGGTAAAGGCAGCCCAGGTAAGTGAACTGTTCGGCTTCTGCGCCGACCTCCTCTTTCAGCTCCCTGATACCGCAGGTACGGGGGTCCTCTCCGAACTCCAGCTTTCCGGCAGGGACTTCCGTCAGAACGCTTCTGAACGGATACCTGAACTGCTGGACGAATATAACTTCTCCGTTTTCGGTAACAGGCACTATGCACACTCCGCCGGGGTGGGTAATGACCTCCCTTACCGACCGGCTGCCGTCATCAAGCTGGACTTGGTCTCTGCTGAGTTTTACCACCACGCCGTCAAATATCTTTTCCGAACTTATCTGCTTTTCATTCTGATACATCTGTTTCGCTCCCTTTATTGTCATTTTCGGCAGCTTTTGCCGCTTTCTTCTTAGAAATGGACCTGTCGGTTATGAGATAGACCGCAAGTATTGCGACTCCTGCAAGGCTTATAATTATGCCCTCTTTCAGACCGACCACATGGTAGTCAAAGCGTATCTTAGTTCCCTGACCAGCCGGAACTTTAATGGCGGTGAGACCGCTTGCGACCTTCTCCACCCGAACCTCTTTGCCGTTGACGGCTGCGCTCCAGCCTTTGTCGTAGGGCACTGAGAACATGACCAGTCTGTCCTCATCGAGGTTTATCTCTGCGCTGAAGCCGTTGGTGTCGGGTTTGAAGCTATAGCAGCAGCTGCTGCGCCTTTCCTCGATAGACTTGTTGAAATTGGATATGCTGTTGACTGTTCTCTGTTCACGCTTGTCGATGATATCGCTGTATCTTTCGTACTGCTCCTCTGTCAGCACCAGGCTGTCAAGCAGAGCCGCAGCCTTTCCGCCGGTAGAGTAGGAATCGTATTCTTCCTTGGTGATATAGCTGTCGTAGGCAAGTCCCATAGGAAGATAATTCTTGTTTTCATAAATGCAGAAATCTTTGGTTTCCTTAAACAGTGAGAAGCCGGGCATGGGCTGGAAATCGTCCTCAAGCGGTTTGCGCTTGACATAATATTTTACCGAGAGCAAAGGTCTCAGCTGGTAGAACCTGGTGTCTATTCGTGAAGCAACGTCACGGGTAAGCCCCATGTCGATATAAAACTCCATTATGGAGGGGGAGACCGCACTCTGGAAAGCCCTCATGGAGGAGTACCCCCAGAACATACAGAAGTTGTCGATGTTCTCGCTGGTGTCTATGCGGTAAAATTCCCCGTCTTTTTGCGGAAGCTGCACCTGCTCTTTGCCGTTTATCGCCTGACGGGTGTAGACTTCCGGATAAATGCCCTGAGACGCCCCGTACCACACCGATGAAGCTGCGCAGACAACGCAAGCTCCCACCGTCAGCCAGACAAGCAGCTTTGTGCGGTTTTTGCCTTTGCAGAAATACGCAAACCACACCAGAACGCCGGTAAGCACGGCGGTCACGCCTATTTGTATCCAGAACAGGTCGTAATATTTTGCTATCTTAAAGAAAACATACTTTTCTTTTACCTCTGTGGGGAGAAGTCCCACTGCCAGGAACACCAGCACTGCCGCCACGCACAGAGGAACGCCTTTTTTCAGCTGGGCAGGAGGCTGGTCGCCGGTCTCAGGCTGAGGTTCTATAACGCAGGCGGTCATCAGCGCCATTATCAGGATAGGCATATAGTACCATCTTGCGTAGTAGCTGCTGTTGAACATATAAAACGAGGTATTCAGAAACGGCACGAAGGCGCACACTATGCAGGCTGCGGTCAGGCGTTTTGCCCAGTGACCTTTTCTTGCTTTCATAAAGGCGATAACTCCAGCCATTGAGAACATAGGCAGGTATCCGCCGATGGAAGCCCATTTTGCCGTATCCGAAGTGAACAGGTTGCTTCTTGCGGGAGGGTCGGGCATCATGAAGAACGACTGGATTATCCTGATGATACGGAATTTGTCGTCATAGACTGCCATATCCATTCCGGTGAGCATACGGTCTACCCTGGGGTTTTCGATAATACCCATCACTGCCGGAAGCAGCAGGAAAGCAGCCATCATCACGCCGACGACCGATTCCAGAGCCAGCAGCCCGAACTTTTTCAATGTGATCTTAAAGTCGTTTTTGGACAGGCAGCGGCAGACGAAGTAAATTATCAGGAAAGTGACTTGTCCGGTGAAGAAGAAGTAGTTCACCACAGCCATCAGGCAGACGGTCACGGCGAAGAAGCCTTTTCTGCCGTCATTGACGTTCATTTCCAAAGCCAGCAGCAAAAGTGGGAACAAAGCGGTGACGTCGTGGAAGTGGTTGAAGAAAACGTTATAAAGCTGGAAGCCGGAGAAAGCGTAGAGCATTGCGCCGATAACGCTTGCTTCACGGCTTTGCACGAACCGTCTGATATAGGCGTAAGCGGTGAGAGCGGCAACTGCGGTCTTTAGTGACAGCAGCCAGGGGATAAGGTAGGGGGCTGCGCCTTTGGGAAACAGGGTAGTGAGCCAGAAAAACGGGCTTCCCAGCAGGTAGAAAGAGTAAGCCCCTATAAAGCTTGAGCCAAGGTCAGTACCCCAGTCCCAGTTAAGAGTTCCGCTTTTGGCGGCTTTCTGGACGTGGTCGTAAAACATCAGCTGCTGGGAATTAAAGTCGCCGTAGTAGAAGAAATATCCCTTATTATAGATCAACAGCGGCGTGAACACCGCCATCATAACGCCAAACGACACAAGAAAGACAAAAAGGTATTTTTCTTTGAGCCTGCCGTTTTCAGATGGTTTTAAAAAGCCTTTCAAAGGTCTCTTCTCCTTTTCTTTTGAAATACATCTGAAACAAGTATACCATATTATGTGAGAAAAATAAAGAGATATTTTAAAACTCCGGCAGGTTTTATCTGTTTTAAGCAAAATAAAAGCTCCCTGTTTTACCAGGGAGCTTAATATTATCCGACTGAATTTGAAATGTCAGATCATTTCTTATCCTCGTCGTCAGGGGCATAGAGCTTGGAAAGTCTTACCAGATAATCGTATCTGTCGGCAGCGTTCTGAACTGCGCTGCTGAAGAGTTTCTCAGCTCTTTCAGGGTTCTGTCTTGCCAGAGCGTTGTAACGAACTTCGCCCATGATGAAGTCTCTGTAGTCCTTAGACGGAGCCTTGGAGTCAAGGGTGAAAGGATTCTTGCCCTGTTTCTTCAGCTCAGGATTGAACCTGTACAGGTGCCAGTAGCCAGCCTCTACAGCCTTCTTCTCCTCAGTCTGAGCGATAGACATTCCGCCCTTGATACCGTGGTTGATACAAGGAGCGTAAGCGATTATCAGTGAAGGTCCGTTGTAAGCTTCTGCCTCAGCGAAAGCCTTGATACACTGGTTGTAGTCTGCGCCCATTGCAACGTGAGCCACATAAACGTAGCCGTAGGACATTGCGATACCGGCAAGGTCTTTTTTCTTGACTTCCTTTCCGGCAGCAGCGAACTGAGCGATAGCGCCGGTAGGAGTGGACTTGGAGGACTGTCCGCCGGTGTTGGAGTAAACCTCGGTATCGAATACCAGGATATTTACGTCCTCGCCGGAAGCGATAACATGGTCAAGACCGGAGAATCCGATATCGTAAGCCCAGCCGTCTCCTCCGAATACCCACATGGATTTCTTTCTGAGGAAGTCAGCGTCCTTGAGTATCTCCTCAGCCGCCTTGTTCTTAGCTTTCTTCAGAGCGGAGATAAGCTCGTCGGTAGCAGGGGAGTTAGCCTTTCCGTCGTTTACGGTAGAGAGGAACTTTTCTATAGCGGACTTAACGGGAGCGGACTTAGTAGTCTTTTCCAGTTCAAGCAGTTTAGCGATAGTTCTCTGTCTGATGGTATTCTGAGCCAGGAACATACCGTATCCGTACTCAGCGTTATCTTCAAACAGGGAGTTTGCCCAGGCAGGACCCTTGCCGTCCTTGTTGGTTGTGTAAGGAGTCGAGGGAGCAGAACCGCCCCAGATAGAAGAGCAGCCGGTAGCGTTTGCGATATACATTCTGTCGCCGAACAGCTGAGTTACCAGTTTTGCGTAAGGAGTTTCTCCGCAGCCTGCGCAAGCGCCGGAGAATTCCAGCAGAGGCTGTTTGAACTGAGAGCCCTTAACGGTAGTCTCTTTGAACTTCTCGAGAACTTCTTTCTTCTCAGGAAGTTTAACTGCATAGTTGAACAGTTCCTGTTCAGCCAGCTGAGTTTCCAGAGGCATCATGCTGAGAGCCTTATTGCCTTTCTTTCCGGGACAAACGTTCACGCAGGAGCCGCAGCCTGTGCAGTCCAGAGCGGACATTGTCATTACGAAATAGTAGCCGGGCATTCCGGTGCAGGCAACAGCCTTATCCTTAGCGATAGCGGGAGCTTTTTTCAGCTCGTCCTCGGTAAGGATAGCAGGGCGGATAACAGCGTGAGGACATACATAAGAGCAGAAGTTGCACTGTATGCAGTTCTCTCCGTTCCACTGAGGAACGTCCACTGCGATACCTCTCTTCTCGAAAGCGGCAGAGCCCTGGGGGAATGTTCCGTCAGGCATATCCACAAATGTGGAAACAGGCAGCTTGTCGCCCTCCTGAGCGTTGCAGGGGATCTGGATCTCGTTTACGAATTTCTCCAGAGTCTTGTCGTCGCATTTTACCTTAGGCATACCCATATGAGTATCCTTAGCGTCAGCCCATGCGGCAGGGATAGCGACTTCATGCACCTGCTGGTAGCCGGCGTCTATAGCGTCGTGGTTCATCTTAACTACAGCGTCGCCCTTCTTGGAGTAAGAAGCGGTAGCTGCGTCTTTCATATACTTAACGGCGTCCTCGATGGGGATTATATTAGCGAGCTTGAAGAATGCGGACTGGAGGACGGTATTTATCCTGTTGCCCAGACCTATTTCCTTACCGATCTTAACGCCGTTGATGGTGTAGAACTTGATACCGTTCTGAGCGATATATCTCTTTACCTGACCGGGGAGGTGTTTATCCAGTTCCTTATCGTTCCATTGGCAGTTAAGGAGGAAAGTTCCGCCCGGTTTTACGTCGGAGACCATATCATACTTGGTGATATAGGATTCGTTATGGCAAGCCACGAAGTCAGCCCTGTTGATAAGGTAGGTGGACTTGATGGGGGTCTTTCCGAATCTCAGGTGAGAAACGGTAACGCCTCCGGACTTCTTGGAGTCATAAGCGAAGTATGCCTGAGCGTACATATCGGTATGGTCGCCTATGATCTTGATAGAGTTCTTGTTTGCGCCGACAGTACCGTCTGCGCCCAGACCCCAGAATTTGCAGGAAGTAGTTCCGGCAGGAGCGGAGTCCAGTTTGCCCTCTGTAGGCAGGGAGAGGTTAGTAACGTCGTCGGTGATACCGATTGTAAATTCTTCCTTGAAAGAATCCATATGGAAGAAGAAGGAGTTCCAGTAAACAGCCTTGATCTGAGCGGGAGTAGTATCCTTTGAGCCGAGACCGTAACGGCCGTGAGCGATGACCATTTCAGGTCTGTACTTCTTCATTGTAGCTGCAACGTCCAGGTACAGAGGTTCGCCCATAGAGCCGGGTTCTTTGGAGCGGTCGAGAACAGAGATCTGTTTGCAGGTAGCAGGGATAGCCTCGTTGAGCTTTTCAGAAACGAAAGGTCTGTAAAGTCTTACCTTAACGAGACCCAGTTTAGTTCCCTCGTTATTATTCAGGTAGTCGATAGTTTCCTCGATAGTATCGCAGACAGAGCCCATAGCGACTATAACGTGGTCTGCGTCGGGAGCGCCGTAGTAGTTAAAGAGCTTATAATTCGTACCGATCTTAGCGTTTACGGTATCCATATACTCTTCTACAACGCCGGGGATATTATTGTAGTAGGTGTTGCAGGCTTCTCTTGCCTGGAAGAAGATATCGCCGTTCTGAGCGGTACCTCTGAGCACGGGGTGTTCAGGGTTTATAGCTCTGTCACGGAACTGCTGGATAGCGTCCATATCCACCATGGAAGCAACTTCGTCCTTATCCCAGACTTCGATCTTCTGGATCTCGTGGGAGGTCCTGAAGCCGTCGAAGAAGTGCAGGAACGGTACTCTTCCCTTGATCGTTGAAAGGTGAGCGATAGTTCCCAGGTCCATTACTTCCTGAACGTTTGAAGAGCAGAGCATTGCGAAACCTGTCTGGCGGCAAGCGTACACGTCAGAGTGGTCGCCGAAGATATTAAGTGCGTGTGACGCTACGCATCTTGCGGAAACATGGATAACGCAGGGAAGCAATTCGCCGGCGATCTTATACATATTCGGGATCATAAGGAGAAGTCCCTGTGAAGCCGTATAAGTTGTGGTAAGAGCGCCTGCTGCCAGAGAGCCGTGAACTGTTCCCGACGCTCCTGCTTCGGACTGCATTTCCGCAACCTTTACAGGCTGACCGAAAATGTTTGTCTGTCCCTTTGCGGACCACTGGTCTGTCACCTCAGCCATTACTGAGGAGGGGGTGATAGGATAGATAGCAGCGACTTCTGTAAATGGGTATGACGCCCATGCAGCAGCGTTGTTACCGTCCATGGTTTTCATTTTTCTTGCCATTTTTTATCCTCCTAAAAAAATTAGTCAAGCTCAGCAATTATGGAAGCCGCCTGCCGGATTCGTTGTCCGGCATATGCGACCATATTACTTCAACTATATATTCTATCACACAACCTTAAATTTGTAAATAGCAAAAACCCATTTTTTTCATGACATTTTTGTGTATTGTGTTGTTTTATGCCTTTTTCTCCTTGAAATCTTTTTCTCTTTATGCTATCATTGTTTCAGCAGCTTATACGGCTCTTTCAGCGATGCCGCAGGGCGGCTCCAGCGGAGCTTTGCTCCGCTGGAGCGTCTGGAAGGCAGCGCCTTCCAGACGCTGAGCCGGCGGGCGAAGCCCGCCGGCAGCCGCCCTGCGGCGCAGGAGAGCAGGTCAGTGAGATGAAAGGAGCAGGAAGATGAACACATCGGAGATCTTGTGGTATGAGAAGCCGGCTGAGAACTGGGATCAGGCGCTGCCCACCGGAAGCGGCAGACTGGGAGCAATGGCTTTCGGGGGGACTTATGACGAGCATATCTGGCTCAATGAAGATTCCATCTGGTCGGGAGGGCCAAGGGATAGAGTGAACCCGTCAGCTTTTGAAAACCTGCAAAAGGTAAGGGAACTTCTGCTTGATGAGAAGATACCGGAAGCTGAAGAGATCGTCAGGGACGCTTTTTGCGGCACGCCTGTAAATCAGCGGCATTATATGCTCCTGGGGGAACTGGTGATACAGTCGCCTGACAGGGGAGAAGTCACAGACTATAGACGGAGCCTGGATATTTCACAGGCGGTGTGCAAAACGGAGTTCACCGCCGGAGGAGTCAGGTTCACCAGAGAGATAATTGCTTCCTGCCCGGACGAGGCGGTGCTGGTCAATATTTCTGCCGACAAGGAAAAAAGCGTTGACCTGAAGATCTTCATGAACGACGGCAGAGACGATTACTACGACTTCAATGCTCCGGTGAAAGACGATACCATCTTCTATAACGGAGGAATGGGCGGAGAGGGCAGCCTTTGCTTCTCTTCTGCTGTAATGGTCAGAAGCAAGGGCGGAAAAGTAAAGGCTTACGGCAGTTCGCTGGTCTGCACAGGCTGCGACCAGGTGACCGTTGCCGTGACCTGCCGTACCAGCTACCGCCATAAAGACCATAAGGAACTTTGCTTAAAGGACGCTGAGAAAGTTCTGGCAAAAAATTATGAAGATGTGAAAAAAGCCCATATCGCCGACTACCGCAGCTTTTATGACAGGTGCAGGCTGGACCTGTGCGACAACAGCGGCGGCAGTGCCGGACTTCCTACCGACAAAAGACTTGAAAATGTCAGGAACGGCGGAGAGGATAACAAGCTTGCCGAACTGTACTTTAATTTCGGGAAATACCTGATGATATCCGGCAGCAGACCCGGCACGCTCCCACTGAACCTACAGGGCATTTGGAACGACAGACCCTGGCCTGCGTGGGGCTGCAAATTCACAATAAACATTAATACCGAAATGAACTACTGGCCGGCGGAGATCTGGGGATTTTCAGAACTGCACCAGCCGCTGTTCGACCTGATCGAGAAGATGCGTCCCTCCGGCAGGGAGACCGCCAGAAAAATGTACGGCTGCTCAGGCTTTATGTGCCACCATAACACCGATCTCTGGGGAGATACCGCCCCTCAGGACTTGTGGATGCCGGGAACTCAGTGGCCTATGGGTGCGGCGTGGCTTTGTCTGCATATCTGGGAACATTACAAATTCACCCTTGATAAAGAGTTTCTTGCAGAAAAATTTGATACTTTGAAAGAAGCCGCAGAATTTTTCGTTGATTTTCTTATCGAGGACAAAAAAGGCAGGCTGGTGACCTGTCCGTCTGTCTCGCCGGAAAACACTTACCTTACCGGCAGCGGAACGCAGGGTTCTGTCTGCGCAGGGTCGTCCATGGACAGCCAGATACTTCACGAGCTTTTCACGGCGGTGATACAGTCGGGTGCTGTCTTAGGCAGAGACCGGGAGTTCTGCCAAAAGCTTGAGGATATCCGGGAAAGGCTTCCCAAGCCGGAAATAGGAAAGTACGGTCAGATAATGGAGTGGGCGGAGGACTACGACGAAGTAGAGCCGGGACACAGGCACATTTCCCAGCTATTTGCCCTGTATCCGGCGGACATGATATCTCCCCGCAGAACGCCGGAGCTTGCCGCCGCTGCCAGAGCCACACTGGAGCGCAGGCTTTCCCACGGAGGAGGTCATACCGGCTGGTCGAGGGCGTGGATAATCAACCACTGGGCAAGGCTGCTTGACGGCGAAAAGGTCGGAGAGAACATTTCCGCACTGCTGTCAAATTCCACCAGCATAAATATGTTCGATATGCACCCGCCGTTCCAGATAGACGGAAATTTCGGCGGCGCAGCCGGAATAGCGGAAGCGCTGATACAGAGTTCCTGCGGTGAGCTGAGACTGCTGGGAGCAATTCCGCCGCAGTGGTCGGAGGGAAGTTTTCAGGGTCTCAGGGCACGGGGAGGATTTTCTGTAAGCGCAAGCTGGAAAGGCGGAAAACCGGTCAAAGCGGAGATCTTATCTCTTTGCGGCGAGACCTGCCATGTAGTGAGCGATGAGCTGCTGAGTGTTAAATGCGCCGGTGAGAACGTTCCGGTCAGGCTGGAAAACGGCGTTTGCACGTTCGAGACCGAAAAAGGCAAAACGTACAGCATAGAGTAGCAAGCGGCAGTAGACCTAACCCCGACTAGAGGAAAGATAGCCCGCCATGGCGACGATTGCCCTAACATAAGCGAAGAGATAATAAGTAAATTTATCAGACTTTTTACGAATAAAAGCACCTTTGCAACCATCAAAACACCGTGAAAAGACAGCGACGCTGGACGAGATCTGCGACAACACAAGGTTAGAAACATCAAGAATTCAGGAGATTTTGTTAGAATTTTCAAACTTTGCGGTAATAGCCGCACTGCTGCAATAAAAACGGCAAGTCGGGTTGTTGCCCTGCGTCGGGCATATCCGCCATGTAAATGGTACTCGCAGTATGCAGCCTGTTTGACCATAAAGGCTCACGGCTTCTCATTGGTGTTGGCGTATTTTTATTACGGCATGAAGCGATATTTTAATGAGAAAATCATCAATTGGATTAATATATTAGCGATTTTTATACAAAAGTTCAAAAAGTCACTTCAAATATGATTTCAACACAGCCAAAATTAAGTTGCAATACAAAATTGATTTTGTGGAAAAATCTTGCTCCTATTTGAGCTGCTGTGTTGAGGTTGCTTTTAAATCCTTAATTATCAGTTATCAATTATATTTAATAATGAATCGGTAATTGCATACAATTAAATTATTTGCTTTATTGACAAATTATGAAAATTAATTATACAAAAAGATATACTAATATAAAGAAAAAGAAATTATTAATGTTATATTATGTATACTTTATTAAAGATTGTCAATGTTTTAACTTATCTTGATAAAATAAAAACAGTGAAATAACAACTTTTCGGTATATAAAGAATTAACCTAGTGCTATTTATATAGCAATTCATTAATTTCCAACGTGGCATAGAATTCGTGAAAAACGCCATATGTAAAAAAGAATGTGAGGCTGTAATATGAATAGACAACAGAAAAAACCAAATAGTATTGATGAAATTTTGAAATTTCTTGCCGATTCTGGAAAAAATCACAAGGTTTATTACCATTATACTACTTGGGATAGCTTTGAAAAAATATATAACAGAGCATCTTTTCTGATGACTCGTGGCAATTCGTTGCAAATTAATGATCAACATGAGTCTAAAATGAAAGGCTCTTGGAAAGAATGGAATAAAACTTATATTGGAAGCTTTTCGTTTGGAGATTCTGAAAACATGGCTATGTGGGGCTTGTATGGTATGCCTTGGGAGAACGCTGTAAGAATAGCAATTCCACAAAAAGCTATGTTGAATTGGGTCAACGAAACAGACAACGCATACATATGGGAAAATGGAAAAGTTGGTGCAGCAATACCAATAGAATTGGTATTAAGCGACATTATTTATGCTGAGGTAATTACTAAAAGCTATTCAATAAAATTGAAGCACCGGGATTTGATCGTACAAGTTTCAGAAGATTCTGGTTTGATAGATTTGGATACTAATTCTCGTATGACGGGTTTTATTAAAAATTCAGCATGGCAATATGAAAATGAAGTGCGATTTATTGCAAAGCCCCAACATAGCATGGGAGTAGAAAAGATATTGATCGATATACCCAAAACTGTGTTGAAAGAAATTAAAGTTACTACCGGTCCATCATTTAAATATCATAAAAACGATCTGTATGATAAACTTTACAATGAGAGACGAATCACCTCAAGTGGATTTGAAAATCTATTAAATTTCAAGTCTCTTTGCAGTATGTGCAAAAATGGTCCTTTCGTCTGCAAAGAGTAAAAAGTTCTTTGAAAAATAACAATCAACAAATACATTTGGTGTTTGATTACAATTATTAAAATTATTTTAAGGAGAATATATGAATAACGAAAAGATTCAAGAACATGCATTTAAAGAGTTTCTAAAAAATATCGTAAAAAGCAGCCCGGTCTACCCCAATAATGTAAAAGATGATCTGATGGCAATTATTGATCTCGGGAAAAACCCCGAGGAAATATGCGAAAAAACGCTTATTTATTTTTCTAAATATAATCGCTAAACGAATCCACCACTAGCCGATTTACGTCCCTGAATGGTTGCCGCACCCATTGTTCCTCCTTTGCAGTTGTGATATAATATCCCTATTGCACGCAAAGGTTTTTTCATGCTTTTAAATATCGTTACCTGCGACGATTCGCTCGCAGAGATGAAAACTATAGAAAACTATCCGGGCGCATTTTCGATCACAAACTCCGTAGAGTTTGGGGGTGAAGCGGTTTAGCTCGGCGGGGGAGGAACTGCTCCGCAACATACGACTCAGTCTCAACGTTTGACGTTTTATTTACAGATGTCAAAATGCCGGGTTTTAGCAACGTTGAAACAGCGAAGCGTATGTGCGAGATTTCCGACCGGAACGCCCTTATTTTTTCATATCGTCCTACACTGTATATGCAGAACAGCTACGATGTGCAGGCGTATCAGTACCTGAAGAAGTCTTTTGCGTATGAGCTATTTGAAAGCAAACTTAATAAATTAATTAGTTATCTTTAGACCTGCAACAAACCTCGCAGTTATCATACAAAAAGACAGCGAAATTATCCTTCACAATGAGGACGTAATATTGTTTGAAACAAAGTGGGTAATATGGCTGTTTTCGACAGTCTCATATCTCATTTTTCTATAATCTGAGGTTGCGGCAAATATCATAATAATCCTCACACACAGCCTCGGCGGCTGGAGCAGCGAGGGAGATATGTATCTTTACACCGCTATGTTGTCTAAGCTGATAAAATTTACTCTCGTGCTGATAGCAGTCGTGACCGTCAAAAAAGCCTGCAAAAGCAGACTTCAAAAACTATCTTTGCCTTATCGCTGTACCACTCATCAGCGTTTTGGTGATAGCGATAGTTCCCGACGGCAAGACCATAAGCTACAGCCTAGCCGCAAATGCAGCATTATCAGGCTTTTTAATAATTAACATGATTGTCTATTATCTTCTGAACAACATTATCCATGCCGGTGAAATTCGTAAGCAATAGTACAGCCGGAGCATTAATTTCAGTTTCATTAGCAAAAAATGCTTCCACACGTATCGCAGTTCAAACGTTCTATTACATTGTTGGTACATATTTTAACCCATACTGAAACGGAATTACTTGCATGAAAATATCTTTTCAAACTAGGATGCAAAATTTTAACAGTGACATTTAAAGTTTGGTTTTTGACTTCTATATTGAAAGACCATTTTCTGACTATTTCTATTAAATAAATGCATTATGGAAGAAGTCTATACTATTTCCATCAAAAGACATTTATCCATCAGAATATTGCGCTGTCCACCTGTTCCACATATCTGTGCTGTTGTTAAGCTCTATCACAGATATACGATCCAAAGCTTTACCTACAACCAAGTTAAGATAGTCATCAGACTCAGTTATATTTTTTATATCATTTGAGACATGAACATGACCCGACAAAAATGCGACCTTTCGACCAGGAGTTTGTTTTATAATCAGATCAATCAATTTGTTGTGCTTATTCTGATCTAGCTGGCTCATAAGAACATTATTGGTAATTTTGCTTATACTTTGAGAGATGAATTCGTCTCTGTCATCATGTTCTATTTGACCATTTTTGATTTTGCTCAGATAATCGAACAAATCTCTCATTATGGGATATATATTACTTTCGTAATACAGATTTATCCACGCTTTTTTTATTTCTTTGATTTCTTCATTTTGCTCTTCCTCGAATGAACTTGACATTTGTTCGTTGATATAATCGGAAAGATGGTTATAGGCATTCAGAAATTTATCGTAAATATCTATTTTGTCTAATTTGCCGCTATTTTTATATATCTCATTTGAGATGACTTTAAAGTTGCTGTACAGTACCTTAAATTTTTCACGAAAATCGTTATCGGGAGACTCATGATCTGTGCCTGTTTTTGGAAACAACTTACGCTCTCTGTAAATATCATCAATATATCCGATTTTGCATCCGGGACCGTGATGCAAAAGACAGGCTCTGATAATTCCTTCACTATCTTTCCATATAGAACTTTCAAGAAGATGCCTGACGATATCGGTGTTGGCGCCTACTTTGTTGTTCTGAAGAGCGTTTGCCGCAGAGGCAGTATTGACAACAATTGTCTTAAAGCCAAAATTTTTATAGTATCTAACTTCATTCAAATCGTCTCTCAAAAGCCTGTCTATTGGTGCATCAATAAATTTCTGCAAGAACTCTACATAATATGTAAATTTTGTCATTGTACCACCGCTGGTACTGCTTGGCTCGCCATATCTTGTCTGGCGTTCTTTAGTTTGAGATACCAGTTCGTTCATTGTCATATAATCGTGATTGCCAGTTGTAATAATAACTCTGCGCTTCCAGTCGTGGGGAAGCCTTTTTATATTGCTGTGGTGATCTTCTCCCCAGAGCTTAATAACGAGATGTCCAATATATTCGGCAGTATGATTATATTTTCTTTGAGCAATGTATGCCGATTTATCGGCTTGAATTACATCGCCAGTTATGACCATTAGTTCTATACTGCGGCGGTTATCATCTTTATTTAGTTCAAATGCTAATACATTTTCATTATCTCCTTTATTTTTCATAATGTTGAAAAGATTATCCAACATGTTATCGGTTTTCTTGAATGTGTTCGAGTTTATTGCCCAAGCGCTGTTATCTTCAGCATGAATATCGGAAATGTGAAGAATTCTAAGACTGTCTGTTTTTTTATCGTATATTCTCTTTATATAATGACAGTCGTACCTGAAGTTCAGCAAAACACCATAGTCCCGTTCCAAAATCGACATTATCTTGTGCCTTAAAAATAGTATCTTTTTTGAGCTTTCAAATATAATATCTTCTGAAGTTTTGCCGGATAGCGGATTGTCTTTGTTTATTTTGCAGAACACCATAAAAAATTTTTTTAAGTTCAGCACGCCGTTTTTAGACTTTCCGTCTATATGAAATGGGAATTCGTAAATAAGATAATCGTAGGTCTTATCAATAGAACTTTCCGATTGGGGATTTATATCTTTACCGTAAACTAAATTAATTCCGTTTATGATTGCCTCGTTTTGCGACAGCTTAAGTATATCCAAAAAAGACGGATCCTGCATTATTCTTCCTTCGTGGATAAGATAACCGGATCTTGAGACGATTTGAATTTCATCTTCATCGCTTCCGTAGAGAATATAGCACATTTCACAATTCATCATCTCTGCTGCACTTATGCATAGGTCTTCGTATAAATACGGCAAATCGTCCTCTGACATATTTTCAGCTATCGTATCCGCCGCCTTAAAAACCGCATATGAATTTGCGATATCATTCGACATCGAAGTATATTTTTCTGAATTGTAATATTGCTTCCAGAATCTGAGATGCCCACTAAGAGCGTTTTGGTATAAAACATCCTCGCCATTTAAAGCGCCTTTGACCAATTCATCTATTTTTTGTTTGAGACTGTCACGGCTATCAATGCGAGCTTTAAGACCCCCGCTGCCGTTGTACGAATTATAGCCGTCAACTCGCAGATTGATTTCGGTCATAAGATCATATATCATGCGGGTGTTTTCAAGCGTTTTCAGATGTTTCAATTTTTCAAATGTAGAATCATTATTCATCACTGCTCACCTCTTTTTTGTAACTTTTAAGCAAAGCAAAGCAAGCGCTGTCATCGTCGGTCAGCATAGATGCCGCTTTGACGGAGCACATATATTTTTCTGCCACTTTATCAGAACTTGGAATTTCTGTAAGACAGAGCAGATCGGTTTTTTCTTTTTTACTCAGAGCATTTTGGACATCGGAGTATTCTTTGCAGAAAAAGTATTTATCCCTGAGACGGTTATAAGCGCATACAAACTTATCCATAAATTCTTCTATGTAAATGATATTTGTTCGTAACATCGCCATTCTATGAATGACTGCCATGAACAACTGGTATTGAAGCGCTGCGCAAGGGTTCTTAAACTTTTGGCTGACGCTCTTATCGTCGATGCTGCTGTGCAGAAAATCAAAGCCATTCTCAGGATGCATATCTCCTGCAAGAATCATGACGATATTTTTCATTTCATCAAGTATCTCGCTTCTGACATGGAAGTATTTGCCAAGCAGGTCGCGCGAAATAACCTTAATGGCGGATTCCGTTGTTTCAAAGCGCAGGTAAATCTGCGGATCGGAATTATCATTTCTACCTATTTTGAGAAAATCAGTCAGAAGGTTGCAAATATAGGGGTTATCTTCACGGTTGTGTTCAGAGCGAACATTATGAAGTTTAAGATATGCCTCGTTCATAGTGGTCAAACGAAGATGAGCTCGCTCGGCGACGATATATCGCATCAGCCCGACTAGTTTTTCTTTTAAGCTGTCATCGCCGCAATATTCCAAAAAGTCATTGAGAGAATGTTTGGACAACGCATTCAGATATTCGTCCTTTATTTCGTCATTTAATCCCTTGCTTTCAAAAAGTTTAAAGAAATTAAAATCCTGGTATTTGTTTTTGGCTTGGATCTTCTTCTCGACATCGGTTTTTACGAAGTTGACTATTCTATCACATAATGACTTAAAATCTGTTTTATTCTTATTATCAAAAGACTCTGCGTTATAGAACAACCAAAGTTTAAGCCACGCAAAGTATGCATGAGTATTGAGAATTTCATTCTCAAGCCAAACCTCATATTCCTCCGGTGTACGTTTTTCGTGCTTACGCTGAAGCCGTGCAAATTCTCTTGCTGTTCTAACTGTCGCCGAACGTTTTTTTAGCAATTCAAACTGATTTTGAACCTCACAGCTAGGACAGATGCCATTGTTTGTGTTATATGACGGTAGACTGAGCCAGATATATGAATGAACGTTTTCTAAAGGGTTTTCTGTTAAAGAACTCATTGTTTCATATGAATTGCGGTTTATCAACAGGAATATTTTCTTATATAGTGATACTCCGTCCATGCTTATTTTGGCATCGTCAAGCAGCATCTTCACAAACATCTTGCCTCTTTCGGCTGTTCTTCCAGAAACCATGGAGTCGTCAGCGTAATATACGTTTATCTTCGCCTTTGGATTTACTTTTTTTAGCTCTTTAATTTCTTCCGCTATATAGCTATATCTTACCTTTATGTTCTCTTTTAGTGTGCTGTTGATATCTGCGTGAAGAAATCTTACGCCCGACGAGAATACCTTGTTCATCAGAAGGCTTAAAAACATTGGGTTAGTAGCGTTTAACGGTGAAACCAATATGCTGTACGCAGTATTGTCAATCGTTATTTGTTTAAGCCAATCTTCTATGAATTTGCGCTTTTCCGACAGGAGTTTTTGAAAGTCAAAATAAAACTGATAATGATTTTCGCCACGAACAGTATGAGAATAATTAACATAAATTATGTTCTTGCCATAAGACTTAAATTCTGGAGCAAGTTCTGAAAGCTTACTCTGAGAAGCCTTTAGCAGGTTAAATTGTTCAGAGTGCCTTTCGTTGTTCTTTTCTGATATAATAATTGTAGAGGGTATGGTCGAGGTCTTATCAACCTGTATGAGTGGAATGGCGTTCTTACACAGAACACAGTTTTCTGGATCGTGCCATTTAGAGTATGCGGCAAGATAATATTTAACCTTTGTGTCCCTGCTATCCGCATCACATTCATCAGAAATTTCCTTTTGCAGAATTATTTCATAGCTGTCCTTAGTCATCCTGTCTATGTCCCAGTATCTGCGAAGAAGCATATTGTCAGTATTGGCGGAATATGGATTCGCAAGATAGTCGCTTACCGCAATGATTGAATAGTTATTCTTGAATTCCACAATAAAATTATTTTCAAATTTATTTCTTACGATATTGTGAATTTTATAAATCGTCGACATAGTGGTGCCAATGGGTATTACGGTATATACATACAACTTATCATTATCGTCTAATTTTGGCATATTCATTGTTACAATGTCATTTATGCCTGATTCGTTAGTTGTTGAGATCGCCGAGCAAACGTTTACTCGCATTTTATTGCTTTTATAAACGTTTTGTACAAGACTTTGTATAAGATTTATCAGTATTGAAGAATAGTTTTCATATCCTACGATGAGCATATTTTTATTTTCTTGATGTGAGGAAATAATTTCCTTTGAAATTAACATTGCAAACCGGTATACATTTCCTTCATTGTGGAAAAGATGCTCTGCTTCGTAAAAATCCTCAAGATGGATCCTTGAACTGATTCTGACATGAGTGTTCTCTATCTTGCAGCCGTTATTCGCTTCCTCGATCTTTGTATTGAGTATAGCGGACATATGCTTTAAGAACCAACTGTTACGGTTTTGCGGCAAGTAAATATCAAAAGGCAAAATTTGCAGTTCCTCATCGATTTTGCTTTTCACTTTTGATTTATTGCCATTTTTGCCGTCTGCGAGATAGTCTAAAACATACATATTTTCCGCCATATAGTATGAATCATAATAGAACAGCTTTAATGCAGTCTCATATGCTGACCTAAGATTCTTGCCGGCAATTATGAAGTAGACCTTTTTAATTTTATATATTTCATCATTGCCGCAGAGTGCTATCTGAACATTATTCATATAACCATTGTCGCCGGATTTATCATAAAATATAGAAAATATTCTTACAAATTCTGAAATCCGCTCTTTATATGCTCCAAAATCTATGGAAATATATATCGGCATATTTTTTTTGACTTTTCTTTTTTCGTATATCGACTTAAAAATGGCCTTTGCAGTAATCTCAACCATGTCGAACGGCATATCAGTGCAGTCAATCTGCAATATGCTGTTGCTCTCTTTCAATAACCCTTTTAATTCATTATGAATGCACTCTATTTTATCTGACTTTTTTTCGAGATTATATAAACCGTCAATCTTAGTAACCGCTTTCGGCGCTAATGGTTTAAATTCAATATCCGGCCTGTCTAACATCTTTATTTTGCATTTTGTTGGCTTCGCTTTTGCATCTTGACCCTCGAAAGCATATAACATTGGAACAACGACGTTGTATTCGGTAAAATATATGCTACCGCTACGATATGAATTTTCTTCGATTTTTCCATTACTACTTACATATAACGACGTTTCCTTTCCACTTTTAAACGGTGAAAAAATGTGAATGATCCCATGATTCTTATCAATTATCTTTTCAAACCATCTAAGTCCGTAATGCTCGGTGTAATATTTCTCTTTGTCGAAAGACATTTCTTCGGTAAGCGTAATAAGATCTTCTATACTTGCGACCTTTTGTTCGTTAACCCTGTTGAACGTATCAAGAATCCCATCAATTTCATTGTTGCCGCTCACAGCACAGTCTATAACGAAAAATTCAATATAATAATTGTACTTAAGACTATTAAATATATTGTTGACCTTTCGCTTTTCGGAGTATTTATCATACAGCATTTGCCTGGTTTTTTGCTCTTTTTCAAAAACTGACATAGTTGCGTTGCGATTTGCCTTATGGATCCTCATTGAAAAGTAAGCGCAATGGCCATGAGAATGAAGGCAGGAGTTCTCAATTATCTGATAAAATCCTTCGGAGTACGACTCGGCATCGGTAATTATTTTAACGAGGGTGCTTTCGCTTATGGTATCGCTTTTCTCAGTTCCGATATAAAAGCGAAGAAGATAAATAAGCATTAGATATGTCAGCGCAGGCATACTATTTTTATACTTAATAAGTATATTATACGCCTCGTTCTTCATTCTTATAATCGATTCAGTATCTTTAGAATGCCCTATTGTAAAATATGATTCATAGTCGCTGATCTGCTCTTTTAAAGCATCTGATTCATCAATAGGGTGCATAATGTTGTTACTGTTATCTATTTTTATTATCGGAAAAATATCTGACACGGCACTTTGCTTACTGTGTTGACTATTATTTATTAAAACGGCATTTGGGCATTTTGTGCAAAACTGATATGCTCTATTTAAATCAGCCAAGTCGTCAGTGATAACGTTCATAACGCATCTTTCGTCTAGCTTATTTAACGGATAAAAGAATCTAAGATTGGTAACGTCGGTTTTATCGCTGAAATCATCACGTTGAAGTTCAACATTAAATTTAAATTCAGTATAAAAATTTCTCAAAAAGTCATTTTTGTGTTTATATAGTTCGAATGCATTTTGCCAACCGGTTCGTGTATTTTTTGAAACGCTTATAACAGTTTTTTCAATGTCAACAAATACTTTGTATGAAATATCATAATGAACAGAACGACTGATTGATAGCAATGCAAAATTTATATTGTTAATATAATTAAAGATTATGTCCGGATATTTAAGGTCCCGCTCAATTTCGTCGGACTGATTTTCTTTTATGGGAATAAAGCAAAACTCTCGCTTTTGAAGCGCATGCACGTCGTTGTTGTCATCGTTTATTGTGCGCATTTTTGCAGTTCTAAGAAATCTGCATATTTTCAATGCCGACGAATCGCTTATGCCGTGATTAACAAGCGATTCTTTAACTTTTTCAACAACAGACTGATCCATAGTGTTCTCTTCTTGAGCTAAAAAAGAAGTATCAGAACAGAAATAAATCGTTTTATGTATAGGATCGGCATAAATAATGCCAAAATCACCAATAGCTTTATAAATTCTATTAATATTTTCCACAGATTTATTTCCGCCGATTTGAATTTGCATTATAAATCTTTTGTTTGCCTCTGCGATAAGATCCGCTGCGTTGCGAAGACCTCGAAGTTCATCAAAATTAGAACTACTGTCAATTCGAACGTTAAATTCAATACAATCATCAGAACAGAATTTGACCCATTCTTCAAATTCAGACCATATAGAAAAGTCTTTATCTTTGATATGAATGTAAATCATGCTTTCTCCTTGTTACAGTTATATTCAAAAATTACCACAAATCATATGTGCTTTTACTAAAGCCGCACGATATTTTTCTACTTTACCACTTATATTTATTAGTAATTGAACATCTGTTTGTTATATCTATTCAGAGTATTTGGGTCATTTAAATAAATGACATAAAATCATTTTTCATATATTTTACCATATAAGTGATTATATTCTAAATATATAAAACAAATGAGAATTTCTTCTTCTTTATGTCAAATTATCTGCACTTATTTTTATTATATCATATTTTTCATAGAATTTCAACCCATATTATTAAAGTCAGACAGTATATGGCAATTATTTTTTCTATTAGATATAATTCGACAATATATTGTCAGTATTAATATATAAATATATATTATTGCCAATTGTTGTAATTAAGAGCAGAATTATGATAGGGATCTTATTTAGATGTAATGCAAGCATGGGAACAAGTGGCGGGTTTATATGTGTGGAGTTATAATCCAAACAATTCCTATTGACAAACAAACAACCCTGTACTCTCAAAAGGCATAGGGAAATGCAATTTCATTACTAGGCTGTTTGCAACATTCGCCTCACCATTTTTAGGGGAAAACGGCGTTAGCCGTTAGGGGGTGGCGGTTTTCATTTTAGGCTGGCACTGCGTGTTGTTTCCATCGGTTGTGGAACTTCTAGATTCCAGCAGGGCGGCGAAGCCGCCCGAACCCCCCTCCCCAAACTGGGGAGGGGGAATGACAGCGAAGCTGTCAAGGGGGGTGGGGCTTCTTGCCTCTTGCCTCTAGCAGGGGTTGGGGCTTCTTACCTCTTACCTCTAACTTCTAACCTCTAATAGCTCTTGCCTCTTGCCTCAGCCGCTAGAGGCAAGAAAATAAGAAGCAAGAGATAAAAGACGGCGGCTTTGCCGCCGCATAAAAATCCCCCTCCCCAGTTTGGGGAGGGGGAAAACGGCGTTAGCCGTTAGGGGGTGGGGTTTTCATTTTAGGCTGGCAACTGCGTGTTATCTCCATCGGTTGTGGAACTTCTAGCTTCCAGTAGGGCGGCGAAGCCGCCCGAACCCCCCTCCCCAAACTGGGGAGGGGGAATGACAGCGAAGCTGTCAAGGGGGTGGGTATAATTTTTCAAAAGGTGTGATGCACCCGATTTACTATTATGTTGTTGTGATGTTCGAAAATCCCCCTCCCAAACTGGGGAGGGGGAAAACGGCGTTAGCCGTTAGGGGGTGGGTTTTCTAACCTCTAACTTCTTACCTCTAATAGCTCTTTCCCCTGG
>CANRLY010000001.1 GCA_947631585.1 uncultured Clostridia bacterium | reverse complement strand
ATGACAGCCTGCTCAAAAGAGTATTTCCTGCCCACTATCCTCTCAAGAGTAACTTTGCTGAGAACGGAACTTCTCACCAGGGAGGACTGCAAAAAGGCGGCTGCGGCAGCCTGCGGTCAGGAATTTTCTGAGGAAAAATTCGCAGCGGCTTTCTCCGCTATGGGCGGAAACGCCGGCAGGTGCGTGCAGTTCATCTGCGGCGGGAACCTCTCCAAGGCGGTGGAGATAACCGACAGGCTCTGCGCTGCGCTTTGCGCCAGAGACGAGTACGGACTTCTGGCTGCGCTCTGGAAAACCGACTCGGACAGGAATATGCTGCGGGAAGTGCTGAAACTTCTCTCCGGCTGCCTTAGAGACAGCGCAGTTTTCGCAGCCGCCGGAAAGACGGCGTCGCCGGTCTCCTGCTGCAGCGGCAGAACTGAAAAACTTGCCGAGACCCTTGGCGCAAGAAGATCCGCCGAACTGCTGGGTCTTTGCGAAGAATTTATTTCAAGAATAAACGGCAACGGGTCTGTGCCTTTGTCTATACACGCTTTCGCCGCCCGTGCGGCAGACTGCCTTATATGACCGCAGACCGCTGTCAAGTTGTTTTGCAGAAAGGATAATATTATGCCTGAGATAATCGGAGTAAGGTTCAAGACCGCCGGAAAGGTCTACTATTTCGACCCGTCGGGTCTTGACATCAAGCAGGGAGACGACGTTATCATCGAGACCGCAAGAGGTGTGGAGTGCGGTCAGGTGGTGCTTGCTAAAAAATTTGTTTCTGAGGAGAACCTTTCAGCTCCGCTGAAGCCGGTGATACGCATTGCCACCGACAGGGACCGCCGCACCATCGAGCAGAACCACGTCAAGGAGCAGGAGGCGTTCAAGATCTGCGAAGAAAAGATCGCAAAACACGGTCTGAAAATGAACCTGATAGACGTGGAATGTACCTTTGACAACAACAAGCTGCTGTTTTATTTCACTTCCGAGAACAGAGTGGATTTCCGTGAACTGGTGAAAGACCTGGCGTCGGTATTCAGAACAAGGATAGAACTGAGGCAGATAGGGGTCAGGGACGAGGCAAAAATGCTTGGCGGACTGGGAGTCTGCGGTCAGACGTTCTGCTGCGCCCGGTTCTTAGGGGACTTCCAGCCGGTCTCGATAAAGATGGCAAAGGAACAGGGGCTTTCGCTGAACCCCACAAAGATCTCCGGCACTTGCGGAAGGCTCATGTGCTGCCTGAAGTACGAGCAGGAGAGCTACGAGGAGCTGCTGCGTACCACTCCCAAGATGGGGGCGATAGTCAAAACGCCGGACGGAAAAGGCGTCGTAGAGGACGTGAACCTGCTCACCGGCAAGCTGCGTGTGCGGCATGACGGAACTGATTCGGTGAACACCTACGACAAGTCGGAGGTATCTGTCATAAAAGATGCGGTCATAAGAGTTGACAAAGATGAGATAAAAGCTCTTAAAGAGCTGGAAGATAAATGAAAGGATATGAACTGAATGTCGGACGTTATCAATCTTAAACCAAAGTCAAGCAAAAGCGCCGGAAAACTAATTGCCATCGGGGCTGTGATACTGGCGGCGCTGATAGTGCTGTTCAACTGTTTTTCCGTGGTAAGACCCGGACACAGCGGAGTTGTGGTAACGCTGGGAGAGGTATCTCCCACGGTGCTGGAGGAGGGTTTCCATCTGAAGCTGCCGTTTGTTTCGCAGATAGTCCAGATAGACAACCGTGTCCTCAAGACGGAGGTGGAGTCCACTGCGGCTTCATCGGATCTTCAGACCATTTCTTCAAAAGTTGCCATAAACTACAGGGTGAACCAGTCGGCTTCGGCGGAAATTTACAAAAACGTAGGGGTGGATTTTGAGAACATCATAATAAATCCAGCCATTCAGGAGTGTGTGAAGTCCGTTTCCGCAAAATACACTGCGGAGGAACTCATCACTGAAAGGGCTTCGATATCTTCCCAGATGGAGCAGGCGATAAGCGAGAAGATAAATCCTTACGGTCTGACGATAGAAGTTTTCAACATTGTGAACTTTGATTTTTCGGAAGAATTCAACCGTGCGATAGAAGCCAAGCAGACCGCCCAGCAGGAGGCTCTCAAAGCCGAGCAGGATCTGGCGAGGATAAAGGTAGAGGCACAGCAGACCATCGAGAAAGCCACTGCGGAAGCGGAGGCGTACAGGCTGAAAAACGAGCAGCTGACCGACAACGTTATTCTGATGGAATTTATTGACAAGTGGGACGGAAAGCTCCCGACGGTCATGTCGGACACAGCGGCGATGTTTGACGTCAGCGCCCTGACGGGCATAAAAACCACCGAGCAGGCGGAGTCTAGCGGCACAGAGGAAAATGCGCAGTGAGGAAAGGTTTGCAGGTTCATTGGTGTGCTGAAAAGCTTCTATTCTGCTGAGTCTCAGCACCGGCAGGGGAGGAAGTAGATTCCGGCAACTAACGGTGTTGGCAAACTGCTGAGACTGAGGATAATATACCCCCAGCCCATCCCCGTTGGGGGCGGGCTGGGGTTGTTTTCGGGGCGGCAGCGCCGCCCCGGACAAAGCCCCCACCGCCCAACGGGCGGTGGGGGCTTGCTTTCAGCAGAAAGGGCGATTTGCTGGGCGTTTAGCTTTGCCCAGCGTTCCGGGTGGTCGGCGTGAATGGGCACTCCTACCGGGCTGGGATTGACGTTCCAAGCAAGCCGGAGTTGCGGAATTTTCCACAAAATTGGATTTGCGCCACGCCGGGGCTATGGTGCTTTCCTCCAGGGCAGGCGAACGCCTGCCCTGGGTTGGGGCTGCCGCCCCCCGAGATAGCCCCACCGCCCGATGGGCGGTGGGGTTTGCTTACAGCGCAAAAGGACAGTTTCGCCGGAAATTGGTTTTGTTCGCTGCTCAGGGTGGGCAGCGAAAGAGCGGTTCTGCCGGAACAGGTCGGCAAACCGCCGGTATTTGTGAAAGTTGCACTGAGACGAGACTTTAATTTGTACAAAATAACGGTTGAAGAAAGCTGAAAAATTTTGTACAATTATTTTAACAGTCGAAACGGCAGGTTGCCCGACTGAATTTTCAATCGAAAGGATGATCTGTTTGAAACTGAAAAGAATACTTTCCGCTGCGGCAGCTTCGGTCGTTGTTGCAGCCAACGCTTTGCCGGCTTTTGCAGAAGATGCTGCCACTGCCGACGAAGTTACTGTCTACGGCTCTGCCGGTATCTCGTTCCAGTACAGGGATACATAGGAACACCGCAACGCCTTGGGACAGGAAATTTTTGTGGACACCGGTGATATACCCTGTGACGCCGATTTTACCGACGTAAATATAACCGGAAACGGTTCTTACGAGGTAACTCTTACCGGCTGGTGGGGCGAGTACGACGATAACTTTGTAGGTTGGGTAGGACTTGACACCACATTCACCGTTGCCAAGGACGGCGATGTGTTCAAGTATGTTGATTACCCCGACATGGTAATTAAGCTCGACTCCTACTCAGAGGGCGGCGTGGATTATGATCTCAGCGAAGTTGAAACCGGCGTAGAGGATAATGGTCAGGGTGAAGGCAAAGGTCTTATCAAAATAATAAACGGCTGGAACATTCCTTTGATCGATTACACCAACCGTGAATGTATGGTGAAAAAGTCCGACCAGCCTGTTTCCATAAAATTCACAGTATCCGGACTTCCTACCGACAAGGTGGAAGGCTACGCTGACGAAATTATCAATTTCACTTCTGGAAACGGTGCAGCCGCAGCCGACGACTCCTCAGTTGAGGACAGTTCTTCTGAAGAGGACAGTTCTTCTGAAGAGGACAGTTCTTCCGTAGAGGACAGCTCTTCAGCAGCGGACAGCTCATCTGTTGAGGAGAGTTCTTCGATAGAGGACACCGCCTCCGCAACAGACAGCGGCAGTTCTTCCGAAGCAGAGGAAGAAAGCAATTCCATGCTGCCGTTCATTCTTATCGGCGTGGCAGCGGTAGTTCTTGTTGTAATAATCGTTATACTTATCGTCAGAAAATAAAACCAAGACCCTGCTGATACTTAAACCCCCGTGCGTTCCGCTGGAACGCACGGGGGTTGTTTTCCGGGGCGGCGTTGCCGCCCCGGAAAAAGCCCCCACCGCCCAACGGGCGGTGGGGGCTTGCTTTCAGCAGAAAGGGCGGTTTCGCCGAAAATCGTTTTATCCTCTGCTCTGGGGCAGCATCGGAGCAAAAGGCACTCCTGCCGGGCTGGGATTGCCGTTCCAAGCAAGCCGAAACTGCGAAATATTCCACAAAATGGGATTTGCGCCACACCGGGCTATGGTGCTTTCCGTCGGGGCAGGCGAACGCCTGCCCCGGGATTGGGATTTGCTGGCAGTTGGTTTTCGTGCGTTCCGCTGGAACGCACGAGTATTCGGGGCGGCAACGCCGCCCCGGACAAATCCCCCACCGCCATCGGGCGGTGGGGCTTGCTTGGACTAGGGCTTATGACCAGCTGGGGCAGGGGTGCTTTTCGTCCATGGCAGGCAGTGCAAACCGCACTCCCCTCACCCTGTAACGCTTTCGGCGTTTGCTTCTTTGACCGGGTGTTTGCCCGGAACTACCGTAAAACCGCCGCTTTCGTACTTTACTACCGCTTGACGACCGCCGGCGGTCAGCTCACCTTTCAGTATGCAGCCGCTGATGCGGTTCTCTATCTGCCGTGAGATGACCCGCCTTATCCCTCTTGCGCCGCTGCTCTTGCCGTCGCTGTCTGCCTGGGCAAGCTCCGCTACTCCGGCTGCCACCGAACGGTCAAATTCCAACAACATTCCCGCCTGCTTCGCTCGCTTTTTCAGCTCCGCTAACTGCAATTTCGCTATTTCTGCCAGGTCGCCTTTGTCAAGGCTTCGGAACACCACTACCTCGTCTATGCGGTTGATAAGCTCAGGCGAAAAAAACTTCTTCAGCTCCGCTGTCATCTCACGGCGCAATTCGCCGCTTCCCCTGACGCTTTCCGCAAAACCCATGGGCTTCTTCTCTGCCGCCTGCCTTGCCCCAAGGTTTGAAGTCATTATCACCACTGTGTTCCCAAAACGAACCTTTCGCCCCTGGGCATCGGTCAAAGCTCCCTCTTCCAGTATTTGCAGAAGAAGATTGTATACGTCCGGGTGGGCTTTTTCTATCTCGTCAAATAGTATTATAGAGTAAGGCTTCCTCCTGACCTGTTCGGTGAGCTGTCCGCCCTCCCCGTAACCTACATACCCCGGCGGAGACCCTATCAGCCGTGAAACATTGTGCTTTTCCATATACTCCGACATATCCAGCCTTATTATGGCGTCCTCTTTGGCAAAAAGACACTTTGCCAGAGCTTTTGAAAGATGGGTCTTTCCTACGCCGCTTGGCCCTAAGAACACAAACGACCCAATGGGGCGGTCGGCTTCGCTTATGCCTGTCCTGCCCCTTCTCACCGCTTCGGAAACAATTTTTACCGCTTCCTGCTGACCTATCACCTGTTTTGAAAGCTCCTCTTCCAGCCTGAGAAGTTTCAGGCTCTCGGTCTCTGAGAGGGAATCAGCCGGTATCCCTGTCCACTGGGAGACCACCTCCGCCATGTCTTTCGCCGTGACGTAGACCGTTTCCCCGGTGACCTTTTTTGAAAGTGCGCTCAGGTAGTCCTGTTTGGTTATCCTGCCTGAAATATAGTCGTTGAAAACATCGGAGATATTTTTGGCGTTTTTCACCGAATTTTCGTATCGTATCCTTACTCCCGAACAGGCTTCGTCCATTATATCTATCGCCTTATCCGGAAAAAACCTGTCGTTTATATATCTTCCGGCAAGCCTGACCGTTTCCGCAAGAGCGTCCTCTCTGATCTTGACCTTGTGGTGTTCTTCGTAGCCGGCGGCGATGCCCTTTAGTATCTCAAGGGTAGTTTTTTCGTCAGGTTCTTCTATTATCACCGGCTGGAATCTTCTTTCAAGGGCAGGGTCTTTTTCGATATAGCGGCGGTACTCCTCGAAAGTGGTTGCGCCTATGACCTGAAGTTCACCACGGGAAAGCTGGGGTTTAAGGATATTTGCGGCGTCTATTGCGCCTTCCGCTGCGCCTGCTCCGATTATAGAATGTATCTCGTCGATAAAAAGTATAACGTTTCCGGCGGAGACCGTTTCGTCTATGCAGGCTTTAAGGCGTTCCTCGAAGTCGCCTCTATACTTTGCCCCTGCCAGCAGCAGTGACAGGTCCAGCGAAAAGACACGCTTACTGGCAAGTTCCCCGGGGACGTTGCCGGCAACTATCATTCTTGCAAGACCCTCTGCCACCGCAGTTTTGCCAACTCCAGCCTCTCCGATAAGGCAGGGGTTGTTTTTAGTTCTCCGGGAAAGTATCCTTATCATGCGGTTTATCTCCTTATTGCGGCAGATAAGGGGGTCAGGCTTTTTATTATCGGATATTCTGGTAAGTTCCTTGCCGTAGCGCTCCAATTTAGGGAGTTTTTCTTTAGGTCTGCCTGAGAAAGCAAGTTCATTGCGGTGGGCAGAGGAGCAGTCGTTATACAATTTAGAAAGGTCTGCGCCCAATTCTCTCAGCATAGTGACTGCGCAACATTCCGACTGTCTGAGCAGGAGCGTAAGCAGATGTTCGCTTCCGGCTTTACGGCAGCCGAACCCGTTAGCCAGGGTAACTGCGCCGTTGATTATTTTCATTGCGGTAGGAGTAAAGTCGTCTGCGTCCAGCCGGCAAGGAGTACCTTTTCCGATCAGCGAAAAAATTTTATTTTCCGCATCACGGCGGGTAATGCCATTTTTGACAAGTATAGTATTTGCGGCGCAGTCAGGCGTTCTGAGCATTGACAGCAGCAGGTGTTCGCTTCCCACATAGGTATGTCCCAGTTTGCCTGCGTCGGCAAGTGCGTTTTTCAGTATCTCTCTGGCTCTTTCGGTAAAGTTCTCAGAGCTTATTGAAAAGCTGTCCATACAGTTCCTCCTTTTTCAAAGCTTCTGATTTAAATATTGGCGCTGCCGCTTCAACTTATACAGCAACATCGTTTCAGAAATATTTTATGCAGGCGCTTTGAAAAGATTGCCTGTAACACTTTTTTATCTTTCCCATAAACTGTTACTATAAGGCGCTGCAAACCCAACTTCTCGTCTTATAATTTAATTAAAGGAGTGCTTGTCATGAACTACGGATTCGGCAATTACTGGTGGATCATCATTCTTATTCTCATAATCGCTGCCGGAAACAACGGTTTCGGCTGTGGCTGCGGCAACAACTGCGGCTGCTCCAACAACTGTGGCTGCGACAACAACAACTGCGGCTGCTGATCCCTTGCTTCCCTCTAAAAAGCGACCGCCAGCCCCCCTCCGGGGGCTGGCGGTCGCAGTTTGTGGGCGCAGCCTGCGCCCCGAAGCGAAGCTTCGGGGCAGTCGGGGCGGCAAAGCCGCCCCCCGACTAAGGCGCCGCTTGCGGCGCCGCAGGCTGTGCCTTGGCGGAAACTTCAGCTTTTTTCAGGGAAGCCGTCTCAAGTAGCATAAGCACTACCGCAAGAATGAACGCAGCCATGTCGGCAACGGGACCGGCAAACATTATGCCGTTTATGCCGAAGAATATGGGCAGTATGAGTATCAGAGGCACAAGAAAGATCACCTGCCTGGTAAGAGCGATAAAACTGCCTTTGAAGGCTTTGCCGATGGCGGTGAAAAATGTGGTCGTGACCGGCTGTATGGCGTCAAAAGCTGTGCAGAAAAGATATATCCTGAGCATTCTTGCACCAAAGCGGAAGTATTCCTCGCTTTCCCCAGAACCAAATAATTTCAGTATCTGAACAGGGAATAGCTGAAATGCTATGAACCCGATCGTCGCTACTACAGTCGCAGAGACCAGAGCCAGCCTGTATGTCCTGCGGACCCTGTCGTACTTTCCTGCGCCGTAATTGAAGCTGACTATCGGCTGGTGTCCCTGGGCAATGCCTATAACTACCGCCATCACGATCATCGAGACCTTTATCGTTATGCCCGAACAGGCTATGGGAATGTCGCTTCCGTATACCGAACCTGCACCGTATTTCTTCATGCTGTTGTTAAGAACTATCTGCACAAGCGTCATCGCCAGCTGATTGAAAAAACTGGCTATCCCCAATGTGCAGATGGAAGCGCACATTTTCAGATCCGGACGGAAATATTCCTTCTTCACCGAAATGTGCTTGAACCGGCGTATGTATAAAACGTTCATGACAAACGTCACCAGCTGCCCCAGCACCGTAGCTATAGCTGCGCCTTTTACTCCCCAGAAGCTTATAAAAATGGGGTCAAGTATCATGTTGAGAACTGCGCCTGTGACCATGCTCACCATCGAATAAGCCGGACTTCCGTCAGCACGGATAATGTGGTTCAGCCCGGTAACAAGCGTTGCAAACGGCAGACCCAGTGCGATTATTCCGGCGTAATCCACCGCATAAGGCATGATGTCCTTGGTTGCACCGAAAAACACCAGCAGCGGCTTTAAAAATATCAGCGTCACCGCACCCAGCAGCACTCCGCTGACCGCCAGTATCAGCAGGGAATTGCACACCGCAACATTTGCACGCTCCTGCCGCTTAGCCCCGAGCAGCAGATTCATTTTTGCCGCTCCGCCTGTTCCCACGAGCAGCGAAAGCGCCAGCGACACCGTTGAAAGCGGAAACGCCACGCTGGTGGCGGCATTTCCCAGATAGCCCTCCATGTTTCCTATAAAGATCTGGTCAACCAGATTGTATATTGCGCTCACGAGCATTGCTATCACGCTTGGTATCGCAAACCTGAGCAGCAGCGACGATATTTTTTCCTCGCCCAGCGGATTGGTTTTAGTTTCCATGTACTTACCTCTTTTTCAGTTCCTTGGTCTATATAATTTGCGCTTTGATACTATGTCAGGCGCCTAATAAAACATACCACAAAATTTTGCACAAGTCAACCGCTTGCCGGCTGCCTGCGGGTCTTGGCAGAGCCTGCGGCTCGCCGCCACGCCGTTGGCGTGGCGGTATGCGGCGGCGCTGCCGCCGCATACCCTCGCTGCTTCGCAGCGAGGGCGAGCCGCAGGCAGCTACCTTACCGATGCAGGAAAGCGAAGAAAATCAACTCACGCCTGCCGCAAAAACAAACCGCTGCGCTTGCAAGCGCAGCGGTTTGGCGTAATGCCGGCGGATCACCAGCCCATGATCTCTTTTATCTTGGCGGAAAGCTCCTCAGCAGCCTTGTCGTGGGTGGCGGCAGTGGGGTGCCAGTCGGCGGCATAACCCAGACTTCCGTCCTGCGGCGTGAGCCTGAACGAGTAAACGTTCTGGTCGCCGGTCTCTTCCTGATAATTATTTACCGCCTCTTCTACCGTGGGATAAAGCCCTGCTCCCATTATTCCCAGAGCGCAGATTATGGTGGCGTCAGGATTCTTCTCCCTGACTTTCTTGATGAACTCTATGTATGCGTCCCTGTATTCTTCCTTGCGGTCTGCATAACTCTTGCAGTAGCTCTCGTCGTTCGTTCCCAGATTTATCACTACAACTTCAGGCACAAATTCCGAGAAATCCCAGTCTATAGATTCCGGCTTCTCTGTTTCTGCAAAAGAATTGTAGGAAAATCCCATTTTTTCGTAATATTGCGGAATTGTCTGAGCGGAGATCTTCTTGTCGCCGTTGGTGTAACCGGAAATAATTCCGTAACCGCTTATGGATACCATGCTGTAATCGGCGTCCAGAGCCTGAGCCGTCTTGTAAGCGTAAGCCTTGGTAACGTCCTCAGTGCCGGTAACGAAGTGATGTTCTTTTACCTCGTCATCTACGCCGTAGCCGCAGGTGATGGAATCCCCCACAAACTCGATCCTGTGAGCCTTTGCGGCGGCAGGAGCTATCTTTTCTCCCTCCGCTATCTTTATGGGCTTTATTCCCATGGTGGACATTGCCGTTTCTGAAAGCTTTATGATCTTGACGTTGACCGTCTTGCTCTCTTCACTTTCAAAAACCGTAAGAGTCTTTTCCGGCTCGTCAAGCATCTGGTCTATGACCCTTTCGCCGTCAACGTAAACAGCCGCCCTGACCTGGTTCTCAGCGCCGCCGGAAGCAGCGGCGTCTCCCACCAGCGTTACTTCCAGCTTCTTGCCGGTATAGTCAAAATCAGCCCCCGTTCCCGAAAACGCCAGCCACAGAGTATCGTCTATAAGGTGGGTCCTGCCCAGCAGCTTTACATTTTCTGCATTCATTACTACATTTCCCCCTTTGTCCGTTTTTCCGTCCTCGCCTTTTCCGGAACCGTCTTTTCCATTTCCGCAGCCGCTGAAAGCTGCGCACATCATGACCGCTGCGCTTATTACCGCAGTCAGTTTCTTCAGTTTCATAATATGCCTCCTGCCATTGATTTTCTCAAACTTACATTGTACATATTACCACACAAACGACCGTCTGTCAACTTCTTTTTGCCGCTTTTCCGCAAGAAAACGATTTCGCACGCCCGCTCCTGCGGGCGGAAAAAAGCAGACGCCCTGTAAAGAACGCCTGCTTTGAAATTCACATAAGCTTCCTGTTTTCTCTGTCCGGGAATTGTCCGCCGCCTTGGAACTGTCCGCCGCCGGGGAGCTTTCCTCCGCCGCCGGGACGGCCTCCCATTCCGCCCATTCCTCCGCCTTGACCGTATATGAGCTGGTCAAGAACAAATTCAGTCGACTGACCTCCTGCTTCTAAAACGTAACTTCCGCCCTGCACCATCTCCGGACAGCTTACTACTGCGCAGCCGTATGACTTTCCGGGATCAAATTCTATCAGAACTTCCCCCTTAGCGTCTTTCAAAATAATGTTTCCTGAACCGGAAATGTTCACCAGAGCCGCCCCCTGAGTGGAGGAACTTCCGAAATTCTGCGCCATTCCGGACGACCCTGCCGCTATGAATCTTCCGCCGCTGATAAACGCTTCCCCTGCGTAGTCAAGCGCACCGTTGCCGTCATTTTCAGGACCTGCTACATATACTTCGCCGCCGGTAACGCTTATAGAACCGTTTGAATCTACCCCGTCTCCCGAGGAATCGACCACTGTCTTTCCGCCGGAAATGCTTATGATGCAGTCCGGGTTTTCCGCAAACATATCTCCTCCTCTGCCGCCGTAACCGCTGCCGTCATTGCCGCCGGAGGAATTTAATCCGTCATCGCTTGCCTTGACCGATATTTCTCCGCCGGAGATGTCTATGCTCTGTCCCTCTATGCCCTCGTAACTCTCCTTTATGGTAACGCTTCCGCCGCTTATCTGTACCTGACCGTCGCCGTGTATGCCGTCGTCTCCTGAACTTATCTCCAGCTTGCCCTCAGATACGGAAACTCCGGCGTTTGAATGTATCCCGTCGTCCTTGCTGTCAATTACAAGCTCTCCGCCTGCCGCAAAAACGCCCAGATCGCCTTTTATTCCCTTGCAGCTCTCATCTTCTTCGCCTGAGACCTGCTCTTCTGCGCCCATGGGATATCTTCCGCCCATCATGTTTTCTGTGTGAGCTTCTCCGTTTGCGCTGCCTGAACCGCTGGTGATAACGGCTTTTCCGCCCTCAGTCAGCACCTGCGAAGATGCGTCCAGACCGTCGCCGCCGCAGTCTATCGCCAGGTCGCCGCCGCCGATGTAAATAAATCCCTGCTGGGTGTCCTCGGCGTTTTCAGAGTGGATACCGTCTTTGCCGGAATTTACCGAAATGCTTCCGCCGCCTATGCGAACGCTGTCCTTGCCTGAAAGCCCGTGTCCCGAACAGTTCACCGTCAGTTCTCCGCCGGTGACTTTAAGGTCGTTCTTTGAAACTGCGCCGTGACCGTTTTCCGTGTTTATCTCAAGAGAACCTCCGCCGTTTATGGTAAGGTCGTCTTTTGAAAAGATAACTCCGTCTACGTTGGTGTCGCCGTCCGCTGTGAAGCTGCCTGTTTCGGTGAGAACATTCTCCGTCCCATCGCTAAGCGTAACAAACACCTTGTCAGCCTGCTTAACATATATCGCCGCACTGCCGCTGCAAGTTATTTCGCAGCCGCAAAGCGCCAGCTGAACTTTTGCGCTGTCGTCTGCATCAACTATTATCTGCCCGTCAGACAGCGTTCCGCTTATGAGATATACCCCCTCTTGGGATATCTTTACCTTTCCGCCTGAGATCTCCACACTGTCGCTGTCCGCAGAAGCCGAACTTCCGCTTAAACTTATGCTTACCGCTCCTGCTTCTGAATAACTGCCGTCTGAGTCCCGCTCAGTGAACATCTCATCAGTGCGGAGCAGCTCTTCCAGCCTGCCTGACGGCTTGGCTTCCTCCGCTGCTCCGCTTCCCAAAACGCTCTGCTCTGCCGCTGCGCTGCCGGACAGGTCCTCCCGACCGCCCTCATCTTCGCAGCCGCAAAGCCCCAGGACCATCGCCGCCGCTGCTAAAAACGCAGCCGCTCTGGAGCTTTTATAGCTCATAAATATTTACCTCCTGACCGGATATGCTGACCTCCAGATTGCCGTTTCTGCACCTTATCTCGTCAATAAATTCCTTTTCCTCAGAATAATGTTATAGGTCAGCTTGAACATACTTCCCATGTTTGTGGTCTTTACCACCGAAAGCTCGTGCTGCAAAGTGTATTTTTCAAACAGATCGTCAAATACGTCCGTGTAGTTCAGATCTTCCGGGATAGTCACCCTCAGCACCTTGCCGCTGTCCGGCTTTCTTTTCATAGTTTCCCCAAGTTTCTGATAAATAAGCACAGCCGCTCCCATTATCAGCGCAAACAGCGACGCATACCCCAGGTAACCCATACCGATGATAAGTCCTGTTCCCATGGCAAGGAAGATAGCCGCTATCTCCTTGGCAGTGCCCGGCACCGAACGGAACCTTACCAGACTGAACGCACCTGCCACCGCAACTCCTGCGCCTACGTTGCCGTTTACCATCATGATAACAACGCTCACCACCGCCGGCAGTACCGCCAGCGTCAGCAGAAAACTCTTGGTGTAGTGGTTTTTGTAAGTGTACACCGCCGCAAAGAATACTCCTATTGCAAGGGCTACCCCCATGCAGAGCAGAAAATCCTTTACCGATATGACCGTTATCAGGTCGCTGTCAAATATCCCCCTGAACAATTTATCCAGCATAACATTTACCTCCTGAATGATGGGCTGCCGCCTTTGCCGTGTAAGCGCTGCCGTATTTTGAAAAGGACGTTTTATATATTCCCATCTGCGAAAGCTGCTTTACCAGCCACAGAGGGATAGCCGTTCCCGTCTTGATCTCCATAAGTACCTTTCCCGGCGGAAGCACCGGCGTGCCGTAAGGCTTTACGCTCAGGGAAAGTTCTTCCGTCCGCCAGAGAATGTTGTCGTCAAAAGTGACCCTCAGATCGGGTGTAACCTCCGAAAAGAACGCTTCACGCTCATAAGAAATGTACATAGCCGGCGCAAGTTCCCGGTAAAACTCCATGAACCTGTCTATCTCCCTTGCTATCTGGGAATCTTCCGGCTTCTGACCTCCTGCCAGATACTGTTCCGCCTGGCTGAGCTTTGCGCTTATCCGCCGCTTGTACACCACCGACAGATACTTCTTTTTAAGCTCTGCAAACACCATGCTGTCAGGCTTTGCCACACCGTAGCTCCTCAGCCGGAGCTTTTCCTTGTATACCGGTCTTTCTATGGAAGTCCTCACCAGGCGGTCGTCGGGAGTGTCGTAGTAAACGCTGCATATCAGCGACCTGCCGTAGCTGTCAAGCTCCAGTCCGCCGCCGACGTTTTTCAGCAGCCGCCGCTTTTGCTCTTCGGATATGAGATATTTCAGCTCATATCTTTTGAAAACATTCTGACTGACCATTTCTATCCTCTTTTCCTGAAAACTTTCACGCAGGCAGAACAGCCGTAATGCGCACAGACCTGCCGTCATCGCTGAAAGCTGTTATTTTCCCCTTGTGGGCGGAAACTATCTCCCTTGCCGCCGAAAGCCCTATGCCGCAGCCGCCGGCAGCGGAGTTTCTGGAGCTGTCCTCCCGGTAGAACCGTTCAAAGAACTCGTCAAGCTTCCCCTGCCGTATGCTCTCCACGGTGTTTTCCACCGTGAGTATCCGATTCCTGCCGGAGCTTTTCAGGCTGAGAGAAATGCTTCCCCCCTCGTCCGAATACTTAACGCTGTTGTCAAGCAGCAGGGAAATGAGCTGTATCAGCATCTGACTGTCCCCCCGGACGTAAAGCCCGTTTTCTATATGGGTCTCCAGCTTTTTCCCCTTTGACTCAGCCACCGCCCGGAAGCTGTCGGCGGTCTCCTGCGCCAGTGAGGAAAAGTCCAGCCTTTCTTTCTGAGGCTTCTTTTCCTCGTCCATTCTTGAAAGAAACACCAGCTTTTCCGTCATGGAAGTCAGCCTTTTCACCTGATTGCGTATGCTTTCCGTCCACTCGTTCTCTCCGCTTTCCATCTCCAGCACTTCCGTGTTGGCTTCTATAATGGTAAGGGGAGTTTTCAGCTCGTGGCTGGCGTCGGTGATAAAACGCTTCTGCTTGGCTGCGCTCTCCGCCGCCGGTCTCAGCACCAGACCTGAAATAAGCGTCACCAGCCCAGCCACCAGAGCAAGACCCCCTGCGCTCACCAGCACGCTGGCTTTTAAAAACGCCCGGAAAGTCTCCAGCTCCTTGCGGCAGTCCACGAACACATACATGGAAGTTTCTCCGCCGCTGCTGAGACCGTAACGGTAATCCCCGTAAAACCCGGAGGTCTTTCCCTCAGAAAACAGCTGCTCTGCATAATCTACCGCCTGCTCCTCTGTGACGGCGGCTATCCTGCCCACGTTTGCGGCAGGGGTCTCCCCATCTTTGAAAGAAACGGTGAAATACCTTGTCTGGAAAGGCATTTCCGGGGATAACTCACCCCCTGAGAACCGCTTGTCACGGCCTCCTCTGCCAAACAATCCATCTCTCTCCGGCAGCTTTTCTTCCTCTGCCGGAACTGCCGGAAAGTCGCCGCCGTTTTCCTGTATCAGCTCTATCAGGCGATCGGAATTTTTTACCACGCTGCGGTAATTCGCCGTATTTATCACCGCCATTATCACCGTAAGCACCAGCGCCACCGAACTTATCGCCGCCGCTATGAACTTGCGTCTCAGCTTTGCGATCATGCTTTTTCCTCCAGCGAATACCCCAGATTCCTGTAAGCCTTTATCTGCGCCTCTGAACCCACAGCCGCCAGCTTCTTTCTCAGGTTGGAAATGTACACCCAGACCACGTTCTGCTCCGGCTCGCTGTCAAATTCCCACACCTTTTCAAGAAACCGCTCCGCAGGTATCACCCTGCCTGCTTCAGCCATGAGCATTTCCAGCATCTGGAACTCCTTGTTTGCCAGCCGAAGCCTGCCTTTTTCAGTAAAGACCTCGCAGCTGCTCCTGTCCAGAGACAAGTCAGCCGCTTTCAGTACCGGGTCTGAGAGCTTTTCTCCCGAACGCCTGGTCATCGCTCTTATCCTCGCCAGAAGCTCCTTTGCGGCAAAAGGCTTGGTCAGGTAGTCGTCCGCTCCGCAGTCAAGCCCGGTGACCCTGTCGTCCACCTCCGCTTTTGCGGTGAGCAGCAGCACCGGCACTTTGTTTCCCTGTTCCCTTATTTTTTTAAGAACAGTAAGACCGTCCATCTCAGGCATCATGATATCCAGCACCACGCCGTCGTAAACGCCGCTTTGCAGGTACTCGTAAGCCTCCCTGCCGTTGAAAACTGCGTCCACCGAGTAGCTGTTGTGCCGGAAAATAGCCGTCAACGCCCGTGAAAGTTCCTTTTCGTCCTCTGCAAGCAGCAGTCTCACGGCTATCCCTCCTTTGCTGTTATGATACAGCCGTTTCCTTAAATGAGCCTAAAGATGAAAGTTAATTTTTTATGAACAAATTTGCGAAAAGTTCCTATTACATAAATCATACCACATATCCCCGATTTAATCAACGCCAAACTTTCATTTTTAAACAAAAAAAGCCGCCCAGGCTATTTACCTGAACGGCTTTTGGGGGAATTTTACTTGTCTGAGGGGTCTTGCCTTGCTGCACCGCCGTGACCGCAAAGTCCGGCGTTGGGACAGCAGCCGCAGTCGCAGCCGCAGCTGCTCTTTCCGCTTTTCTTGTCTTTTACCAGCTTTGCCGCCGCAATTACCAATATAACCGCCAGCAGCGCCCCGACTATTATAGTTCCCGCATTTTCAGCAATAAAAGCAGCCATACTGCGCTCCTTTCTCACACTTTGACGTTTTTGCCCAGCCTGTCGCTTTCCTTATAGGGTCTTACCAGCATATAGATCATGAACGCCAGCAGTATCAGCGCAACGACCAGCCCGATAACGTTCAGGTTTCCGGTGAAAGCCGAACCTATCTGATAAACTATGAGCGATACCGCATAAGCGAACAGGCACTGGTATCCGATGGCAAAAGCTGTCCACTTGCCGTTGTTCATTTCTCTCTTGATAGCGCCCATTGCCGCAAAGCAGGGAGCGCACAGCAGGTTAAATATCAAAAACGAGTAAGCCGCAAGAGGAGCTATCAAAGTTCCCAGGTCTGCCAGAAGAGTGGGGTCGTCCTCCGCAGCTTCTTCTATTCCGCTGATGAGTATTCCGAATGTAGCCACCACGTTTTCCTTTGCGATAAGTCCGGTGACTGCGCCCACGGCAAACTTCCAGTCGCCCCAGCCGAGAGGCGCAAACAGCCATGCGAACAGCCTTCCGAATGACGCCAGCAGCGAATCGTTAAGGTCTGCCGCCCCGAACTTTCCGTCTGTGAAGCCGTATCCCTGCAAGAACCACAGCACTACAGACGACAGGAGGATTATTGTTCCGGCTTTTTTGATGAAGGACCAGCCTCTTTCCCACATGGAACGGAGGATACTTCCCACTGTGGGCATATGATAAGCCGGCAGCTCCATAACGAAAGGCGCCGGATCGCCTGCGAAGATCTTAGTCTTTTTCAGGATTATGCCTGAAACTATTATTGCAGCCACTCCCACAAAGTATGCGCTGGGAGCTACCCACCACGCCTTGCCGAAAAACGCTCCGGCTATCATGGCTATTATCGGGAGTTTAGCTCCGCAGGGGATAAATGTGGTGGTCATGATGGTCATGCGGCGGTCTCTTTCGTTTTCGATGGTACGGGAAGCCATTATTCCCGGAACGCCGCAGCCCGTGCCTATGAGCATAGGTATGAAAGACTTTCCTGAAAGCCCGAATTTTCTGAATATCCTGTCCATTACAAAGGCGACCCTCGCCATGTAGCCGCAGCCCTCCAGGAACGCTAAGAATATGAACAGTATGAGTATCTGCGGAACGAATCCCAGCACAGCTCCCACGCCGCCGATTATTCCGTCAACGATAAGACCTTCCAGCCAGGGAGCGCAGCCTATCTTGTCAAGTAGCTTTTCCGCTCCGCCCTGGAGCCACTGTCCGGCGAACACATCGTTTGTCCAGTCGGTGACAAGAGTTCCCACGGTAGTCACCGAAATAAAGTAAACTATGAACATCACCGCCGCAAATATAGGCAGAGCCAGTATCCTGTTGGTGACTATCTTGTCTATCTTGTCCGAAACGGTCAGAGCGCCTCTGTTCTTCTTGCGGTAACAGTCCTTACCTTTCGTTGGTGATAATGCTCTCTGCGTCGTCGTCCATTTCCTTTTCAGCGGCGCAGATGTCCTTTTCTATGTGAGACTTTACCTCTTCCGGCAGCTTCAGGGTCTCCAGCACCTTTTCGTCTCTTTCAAATATCTTGATGGCGTACCATCTCTGCTGCTCTTCGGGTATGTCGTGCAGGAATGCCTCTTCTATGTGCGCAAGAGCGTGCTCTACGCAGCCGCAGAAGCTGTGGTTTGGAACGGCAGGTTCGCTGGACTTTGCCGCTTTGACCGCCATCATTGCGGCTTCCTCAACTCCCGTACCTTTCAAAGCGGATATCTCCGCCACCTGACAACCAAGCTCTTTTGCCAACTGCTGAGTGTCTATCTTGTCGCCGTTCTTCCTGACCACGTCCATCATGTTTATTGCAGCCACCACCGGTATGCCCAGTTCCACCAGCTGAGTAGTCAGATAAAGATTCCTCTCCAGATTTGTGCCGTCGATAATGTTCAGTATGGCGTCCGGTCTTTCGGTGATAAGGTAATTTCTTGCCACCACTTCTTCCAGCGTGTAAGGCGAAAGGGAATAAATTCCCGGCAGGTCGGTGATGACCACGTCCTTGTCTCCCTTTAATTTTCCCTCTTTCTTCTCCACCGTTACCCCGGGCCAGTTTCCCACAAACTGGTTTGAACCGGTCAGCGCATTGAACAGCGTGGTCTTGCCGGCATTGGGGTTTCCGGCAAGAGCTATCTTTATGCCCATAAAAAACGTTCCTTTCATCTAAAATTCGTTAGCGGCGGCTAACTTTCCGCCAAAATAAAACCGGAGCTGAGTCGGGTCTGCTTTGAAAAATTAACCTCAGCAGACCTCGATCATTTCAGCGTCCGCTTTTCTCAAAGAAAGCTCGTAACCCCTGATGGTTATCTCCATAGGATCCCCCAGCGGAGCTACTTTCCTGACGTAAACTTCCACGCCCTTGGTAATGCCCATGTCCATTATCCTGCGCTTTACTGCGCCTTCGCCGCCCAGCTTTTTCACCTTGACGGTCTCGCCTACCTTGACGTCTTTCAGCGTTGCCATTTTAAAAGCCTCCCTTTCCGACCTGTCCGGCTGCTCCTGCCGGCTTCAGATCATGATTTTGCTTGCCATTTCCTTGGAAACAGCCACCCTGGACTCCTTGACGTTGACTATAACGTTCCCGCCGGTCTCAGAGATAACTTTCACCGACGCCCCTGCCACAAATCCGAGACTTTCAAGAAACTTCCTGGTGTCGGGATTCCCCCCGACCTTTTTTATCATGTTTTCTTCTCCCACATTTGCAAAGATCAACGGCATCATATTCTCCTCCTGGCTTCCTGAGTCATTCGTCTTGGAGTTAGCGTTTACTAACTAATATTATATTACCCTATGCTAACCGACCTGTCAAGGGGTTTTCCAAAATTAATTTGCGAATTTTTTGTTAATTTTCCTCCTTCCTGAAACAAATATTGTACTTGAAGTTTGGAAAATACTATGTTATAATAGTCTCATGCGCCCTGACGGCATGATTTGGCATGCTTTTAAAATTGCAAATTCGCTGCCTTAACTGCGCAGACCATCATATATCACGGAGAAATAATATGGGAAAAATAATAGCGGTATCCAACCAGAAAGGCGGCGTGGGCAAGACCACCACCGCCGTGAACTTAGCCGCTTCCCTGGGCGATCGGGGAAGAAAAGTGCTGGTGGTGGACTTCGACCCGCAGGGCAACACGACCACCAGTTTCGGAATAAGAAAGAAAAGCATCAGAAACACCAGCTATGAGGCGGTCATAGGTCAGTGCAGACTGGTGGAAGCCATCGTCGCCACCGATTTCAGGGGAGTGTCGCTGGTGCCGACCTCTCAGAAGCTCTCAGGCGCAGAGCATGAGATAGCCGACATGGAAAACCGTTCCTCAAGGCTGAGAATGCAGCTGCTGACAGTAAAGGAAGATTACGACTACATACTGGTGGACTGTCCCCCTACACTGAACCTGCTGAACATCAACGCCCTTGCGGCGGCGGATTCGGTGATAATCCCCATCTTGTGCGAATTTCTTTCGCTGGAGGGGCTGGTGGAGATAGACGATACTATTAAAAAGATAAAAGCCAACTACAACCCTCGTCTGGAAATAGAGGGGATACTCTTCACCATGTATAACTCCCGGTACAACCTGACCGAAATGGTGGTGGAGGAAGTTAAAAAATACTTTCCGGGAAAGACCTTCCGCACGGTGATACCCAGGAATATCTCTCTGGCGGAAGCCCCAAGCTTCGGCGAACCGGCGCTTTACTACGACAAGAAAGCCAAGGGCGCAAAGGCTTACCAGGAACTGGCGGAAGAACTGGACAAGCGTGTCCGCAAAAAAAAGAACTAAGTAGATCAAGTAACTGTTTATCTGAAAGGAAGATATTTATGCTGGATATCAAATTTTTAAGAACTGAACCTGAGACCGTAAAGGAAAATATCAGGAAGAAATTTCAGGAGGAAAAACTGCCGCTGGTAGACCAGGTCATCGAGCTTGACACTAAATACCGTGAGACCAAGACTCACTGCGACGAGCTGAGGAACCAGAGGAACGTTATCTCCAAGCAGATAGGCGCTCTGATGGGGCAGGGAAAGAAAGATGAGGCTATGCAGGTCAAAGAACAGGTGGCTGAGATAAACGCCGAACTTGACAGGCTGGAAGTCTCCGAGACCGAACTGGAAGCCGAGATAAAAAAGATCATGATGGTCATTCCCAATATCATAGACGAGTCCGTCCCCATAGGAAAGGACGACAGCGAGAACGTGGAAAGGGAAAGATTCGGAGAGCCGTTTGTTCCTGAGTTTGAAGTGCCTTACCACGTTGATATAATGGAAAACCTCCACGGCATAGATATCGACAGCGCAAGAAAGACCTCCGGAAACGGATTCTACTACCTTTGCGGCGATATCGCCAGACTTCACAGCGCTATCCTCTCTTACGCCCGTGACTTTATGATAGACAGGGGCTTCACTTACTATATCCCTCCGTATATGATACGGTCGGAAGTAGTCACCGGCGTTATGAGCTTTGCCGAAATGGAAGGCATGATGTACAAGATAGAAGGGGAGGACCTTTATCTTATCGGAACTTCCGAACACTCCATGATAGGAAAATTCATCGACACCATTATCCCTGAAGCCGAACTGCCAAAGGCTCTCACCAGCTACAGCCCCTGCTTCAGAAAGGAAGTGGGCGCACACGGCATCGAGGAAAGAGGAGTTTACCGCATACACCAGTTTGAAAAGCAGGAAATGATAGTCGTCTGCAAGCCGGAGGACAGCATGGACTGGTTCAATAAGCTGTGGAACAACACCGTGGACTTCTTCCGCACGCTGGATATCCCGGTGAGAACGCTGGAGTGCTGCTCCGGCGACCTGGCCGACCTGAAAGTCAAGAGCGTGGACGTGGAGGCATGGTCGCCAAGACAGAAAAAATACTTCGAGGTAGGCTCATGCTCCAACCTGGGAGACGCTCAGGCAAGGCGGCTGGGTATCAGGGTCAAAGGCGCAGACGGCAAAAAATACCTTGCCCATACCCTTAACAACACCGTTGTCGCCCCTCCCAGAATGTTGATAGCTTTTCTTGAAAACAACCTTAACGCCGACGGAAGCGTAAGGATACCCCAGGCGCTCAGAATGTATATGGGCGGAAAGGACGTCATAAAGTAAATGCTTTCCCGGATAATAGATTCCCACTGCCACTATGACGACAAGGCTTTCGACGGGGACAGAGAACAGGTGCTGACGGAAGTCCTCAGTTCGGTGAGGGCGGTCATTCATGCGGCGACAGATGAGAAGTCCTCGCTGTTTGGCATAGAAAACTCGCTGAGGTGGGATAATTTCTACACCGCAGTGGGATTTCACCCGGAAGAGCTGGATAGACTTCCCCCCGACCCGGAAAAGACTCTGGAACAGCTCCTTTCCCGACAGGGAAAAATAGTTGCCGTGGGGGAGATAGGGCTTGACTACCATTACGAGGGCTTCGACCGTGAAAAACAGCTGGAAATGTTTGAAATGCAGCTTGCTGCGGCAAACAAACACAGGCTGCCGGTGATAGTCCACCTGAGAAACGCCACCGAGGACGGTATGGCTCTGCTGGAAAAACACAAGCCGAAAGGTGTGCTCCATTGCTTCTCCGGCTCGGCTGAGACCGCTTTGCAGGCGGTGAAACTGGGGCTTTATATCTCCTTTACCGGTGCGCTGACTTTTAAAAACGCCAAAAAAGCCGTCAAAGCCTGCGCCGCCGTGCCTGCCGAACGCCTTTTGCTGGAGACCGACTGCCCGTATATGTCTCCCGAACCGCTGAGAGGTTCTCGCTGCGACAGCAGAATGATAGTCCACACCGCCGAAAAAATGGGCGAAATAAAAGGCTTTTCAGCAGACCAGATGATCGAACTTTGCGCCGAAAATACTCGGCAGCTGTTCAATTTGTAACTTTCCCCTTTTTGCTTTGCTTTTTTGGGGGAAACCTTTCTGAAGAAAGGTCTCCCCCATACCCCCTACCAAAGACTTTTATGCTGTTTTTGGCAAAGGGTAATTTGTTTTTAGAATTAGCGACAAGTTGTACTTTTAGCTTTTTTTAAAAGGTAAATTACCCATCGCCAAAAAATAATATGAAAGTTTCAGTGAGAAGTTTGGAGAAGAACTTTTTTCAAAACGGGTCTCCGCAAACAGCAGAGCAGAAACAGGAAATAAAGTTTAAATTATTTAATGTACCTGTTTTTTTGAGGAAAACTTTTATGAAAAATGGTTATTCCTCATGCCCTTTACAAAGACTTTAATATTGTTTTTGACGAGGGGTAATTTCTTATCAAGAAGCAGCGAAAGTTTGTGTTTTTTACATATTATAAAAAGGTAATTGCCCCTCGTTAAAAAACATAAAAGTTTTAGTGATGGGGTCAACTCTTCCTACGGAAGAGAGGGGAAAACCTTTCTTCAGAAAGGTCCCCCCAAAAAAAGAAAAGGAGAATTACTATGGCTGAGATACTTTATATAGTGATACCTTGTTACAACGAGGAGGCTGTACTGCCCATAACTTCAAAGGCTTTGAAAGAGAAGATAGAACAGCTCATAGCCGGCGGAAAGATCTCGTCCGCCAGCAGGGTAATGTTTGTGGACGACGGTTCTAAAGACAAGACGTGGGAGCTTATCGAATCGCTTCACAGTTCAGACGATCTGTTTGTGGGAATAAAGCTTTCACGCAACAGAGGTCACCAGAATGCGCTGCTTGCCGGGCTTATGACCGCCAAGGGCAGGGCGGATATCGTCATTTCCATGGACGCCGACCTACAGGACGACGTTAACGCCATAGACGGTTTTCTGGAAAAGCGAAACGAGGGCTGCGAGATAGTTTACGGGGTGCGTTCCAGCCGTGCTTCTGACACCAAGTTCAAAAAGTTCACCGCTCAGGGTTACTACAAAGTCCTTGAAAAAATGGGTGTTGAGATAACTTACAACCACGCCGACTACCGTCTTATGAGCAAGCGTGCGCTGGAGGCGCTTTCTGAGTTCAAGGAAGTAAATTTATTTCTGCGCGGGTTAGTTCACCTGGTGGGATTCAAGACCGGCGTTGTGGAATACGAGCGCAGCAAGCGTGCCGCCGGAGAATCCAAGTATCCGCTGAAAAAAATGCTTTCTTTTGCCTTTGAGGGAATAACCAGCCTTTCTGTAAAACCTATCCGCTTCATAACCTTTCTGGGAGTGCTTCTGTTCGGGGTATCCATCGCAATGCTGATATACTTTCTGGTAACTTATTTTCTGGGAAAGACCGTTCAGGGCTGGGCGACCATTGTTATTTCCATCTGGGGAATAGGCGGTTTGCAGCTGCTTGCCATAGGCATAATCGGCGAATACATCGGCAAAATATATCTTGAGACCAAAGCCAGACCCAAGTTCATTATCGACAAAGACCTGGAAGAATAAGTCCGGCTGGGCGCTGATAGTGTTGATTTGTTTACAAAAAGTTATTGATTCGTTCAAAGACTTAGTGTATAATAAATAAGTCGCTATAAAAGCAGCGACTAAAATGGCGGCATAGCTCAGCTGGCTAGAGCAACCGGTTCATACCCGGTAGGTCGTAGGTTCAAGTCCCACTGCCGCTACCACCGGCTGGTGCCGTAAATGTGTTGTAGCAGCTAGGATTCAGCAGTCTGGTAACTTTCCCATGGTGGGAAGTCGGACAAATGCTAGTAGCTAGCAGCCGGAGACGTATCGCACAAGGCGTTGCAGCAGCTAGGGTTCAGCAGTCCGGTAACTTTCCCATGGTGGGAAGTCGGGCAAACGCCGGTAGCTAGCAGCCGGAGACGTGCCACACAAGGCATAGCAAGAGCTATAGTTTAGCAGTCCGGCAGTTTTCCCTTTGTGGGAAGTCGGCATTTCCCTATAGTGGGAAGTTTGCAAGCGTCAGCGTTTGGCGGTATGTCTGCCGCAAATATTCGGCCCCTTGGTCAAGAGGTTAAGACGACGCCCTTTCACGGCGTAATCATGGGTTCAATTCCCGTAGGGGTCACCAATGCTTACTTCGTAAGCATGAAGAATCGCTTCGTCGCCATATATTGTGGCGACGATTTTCGTTTAAAAACGAAAAACGAGCGATTCTTCTGTTAGTTCAGATTTTATTACTTAGTTGGGGATTTTCTATCTGGGTATTACCGCTTTGCGTTTGGGATTTAAGAAATTTCCTTCGCCGTCATGATGGTGACGGCGATTTTCTTTGAAAACCGGAAATTCTTCTATAAGTTCAGATTTTATTGCTTTAGTTTGGCGGTTTTTGAGGTTTGATTTGATGTTTTACAGTTCGTACAAGGTCTTGTGCGGACTTTTTTTGCGCTATTCTCCCAATCGGCTGTTTTCGCCCTTAATTTCCCAATTACTTGACACGGGCAATTAAATGTGTTATAATAACAGAATAAATTTGTGTTCTGATCGTATGGGCGGCGGATTTATATGAAAAATACTCTTAAACTGGACGTGCTGCTTTCGTGTATGCACCAGAAGAACAGTGACATAGTTCTAAAGACCCGCATAACCGGGAACGCCATAGTTATAAACCAGTGCGATCTGAGCGGTATGGAGATCTTTCCCACCGAAAACGGCTTGGCAAAAATTTTCCACACCACCCAGAGGGGGCTTACCAAAAGCCGCAACATGGCTCTGGAGAAGTCCGCTGCGGATATTTGCATACTTTGCGACGACGACGAAGTGTTCCTATCGGACTACAGGCAGAAGATACTCACCGCTTACCGCAAGCTCCCTGATGCGGACGTTATAATTTTCAAAATGGCTGACCGTCCGCCCTCTTTCAAAGACAAGGTAATGCGGCTCAGGTTTCCCCTGACCATGAAAGTCAGTTCCTGGCAGATCTCTTTCAAAAGAGCTTCTCTTATGCGCACTGGGGTGAGGTTTGACGAACTTATGGGCGCAGGCACGGGAAACGGCGCAGAGGAGGAGCTTAAATTTCTCTGCGACTGTGAAAAAGCCGGACTGAGGATATATTATGTGCCGTCGGTGATAGCTTCGGTGAAGCAGACAAGCTCCACCTGGTTTGGCGGATACAACGAAAAATTCTTCAAAGATCGGGGAAATACTACAAGATATGTGCTGGGGCTTCCCCTTGCGGCGGTCTACGCCGTATATTACGCCGCTGCAAAACACAAGCTCTATTCAAAGGATATCTCCGCTGCAAATGCGCTGAGGGCGATGTTTGCGGGAATTTTTGAAAACCGGCTCGGAAAACTGAGCCGCAGCAAACGAAAGGATAGCTGATGGAAAAGATAATTTCTTTTATCGTGCCGTCTTACAACTGCGAAAAATTTCTTGACAAATGCCTTACCTCTTTTATAAACCAGGAGGTGATGGACAAAATAGAAGTGATAACGGTCAATGACGGGTCTGAGGACTCTACGCTGTCGGTGGCTGAAAAATACTGTCAGATGTACCCCGATTCTTTCAGGGTGATATCCCAGGAGAACAAAGGTCACGGCGGTGCGCTGAATACCGGGTGTTCCGCTGCTCAGGGGAAATTCCTTAAAGCCGTGGACGCCGACGACTGGGTTGAGACCGAGAATCTTCCCGGACTGATAGAACAGCTGGAAAACTGCCGGGCAGACGTGGCTTTGGCTCACCATTATACAAGAGACCAGCTCACCGGCGAAGTGAAAAAGTGGAGGTCTTTCCCGGAGGAGTTTGGCGTCTCCTATACTATGGAACAGGTGATGAGCAGCTGGAAAAGCTTTGACAGAAGCCTGACTTTCCACGGTATCATCTACCGCACCGACTTCTACAAAGCCCACTGTATGCAGCTGCCGGAACACGTTTTCTATGAGGACCACCTGTATGCGACTGTCCCATGCTGCTATGCGCAAAGCGTTTTCCCCATAGATATTTTCCTGTATAACTACCGCATAGGGGACTCCTCCCAGAGCGTTTCCGATATAAATCAGCTGCGGCGTATCTCCCATACCGCAAAGGTGCTTGACTGCTTTATCCGCCAAATGGACAAGCTCAGTCTCGATGAGGACAGCGCCGGCATGAGGTTTTACTGCATGAAAGCCCAGGGACTGCTTCTCAGCTTTGTCACCACCGCTTTGCTTGTGGAGAAAGACCGGACAAAGGGCAGACGTATGGGCGACCTGATGATGGAAAAATTCCGCCGCAGTATGCCTGAGACCTATCGGCTGGCTGTCAGGCAGTACAGCGTTTTCAGGTCAATGAACCTGCTGGGGCTCAGCAAAAACGCCTGGACGGCGGTAAAGGATTCCGAGCTTTACAATAAGCTCAGGAACAACCACGACTTCAATTGATTTCGGAGGGATCAGATGTCAGTTATCGAAAAGATCAAGAATCCTCCTGAGGGCTCTTTCAGAGAGGTATTCAAATATAAAGACCTGCTTATCCAGCTGGTGACCAGGGATATCAAACTTAAATACAGAAGAAGCTTCCTTGGGTATGTGTGGAGCGTGCTGAACCCGCTTCTTATCATGGTGATAATGTCAGTGGTGTTCTCCTTCCTGTTTCAGAGGAACCTTGCATACTTCCCCATCTACCTGCTTGCCGGACGAACTATGTTTGAATTTGTCCACCAGTCAAGCGGAAAGGCTCTCAGCGGCATCACCGACAACACTACGCTGCTGAAAAAGACCTATGTGTCAAAGTTCATGTTCCCCCTTTCAAAAATAACCTCCTCTATGGTGGACTTTGTTTTCAGCCTTGGGGCGCTGTTTATAGTGATGCTGGTCTTTTCCATCACAGAGGGAAAGTGTATGTTCTCACTTTGGAACCTGGCAATAGTTATCCCTATAATACAGGCGTATGTTTTCGCAATGGGACTGGGATTCTTCCTGGCACAGCTCCATGTGTTCTTCAGAGATATAAGATATATCTATAACGCAGTGATGACTATGTGGATGTACTGCTCGGCTATCTTCTACGATATAGGTATGTTCTACAGCAAGGCAGAAAAACAGATAGCTCAGGGAACTGCTCCCTATGCGGCACACCTGGCTTTCATCATAGAAAAATTCAACCCTATCTATATCTATATGAAGCAGTTCAGATACTTTATATGGGTGCCGTCGCTGGATAAGGTATCCGCCTATGCACAGGTGACCTCTCAGGACTTTTTGCTGGGAAGCCTCTATGCGCTGGCAATGTTTGCGATAGGAGTGTTTTTCTTCAAACGGTCACAGGATAAGTTTATCCTCTATATTTGATCCGAAATAGGAAGTGTGATAACTCATATGAGCGAAATACTTGAAACAAACGAAGATTATGTCATTTCGGTGGATAACGTCACCGTCCGCTTTAATAAGGCGACTGAAAAAATAAACGACCTGAAAGAGTATTTTGTCAAGCTGGTAAAACACGAGCTTATGTTTCAGGAGTTCCTGGCGCTGAAAGATGTGTCGCTCCATGTGAAAAAAGGCGAAGCCTGGGCGATAATCGGCACTAACGGAAGCGGCAAATCCACTCTGCTCAAGGTCATAAGCAAAATTTTGAAACCCTATAAGGGCAGCGTCACCGTAAAGGGCAGTATCGCTTCGCTTATAGAACTGGGCGCAGGCATAGACCCCAAACTCACCGCCAGGGAAAATATCTACCTCAACGGCTGTATCCTGGGGTATTCTAAAAAGTTCATAGATGAAAAATTTGACGAGATAGTGGAGTTTTCTGAGCTGGAAGAATTTTTAGACTCTCCGGTAAGGAACTTTTCCTCAGGTATGAAGTCCCGTCTGGGATTTTCCGTGGCAACTATGATCGAACCTGATATCCTGATAGTGGACGAGGTTCTTTCGGTGGGAGACGTGCTGTTTCGGAAAAAATGTATGAACAAAATGAACGATATGCTCAGCAAGGGAACTACGCTGCTGTTCGTTTCGCATAATATGTCCACCGTAAGGACTATGTGCAAAAAAGCCCTGTGGCTCAATAACGGAAACGTGGTCTGCCAGGGGGATATAGAGGACGTTTGCAGCCGGTATACCGAAACTATCGAGGCTATGAAGGCTGAGGAGAAAAAGAAAAAACTTCAGGCGGCAAAAAAGCCCGCAGGAAAACATTGATGCTGTTGCTTTGCGCTAAGCCTTAAATAAAACTTATAAAGAAAGGTCGATATTGAAAAATGGGAACTTCTTTGGTAAAATTGCAGAACATCGTAATGCAGGCGGACACGGACGCTAATATCAGTCAGTATATCAGATTGCTCCACGACAGAGCTATGATCTACGACCCTAAGGAAAAATGCCACATCATCAGACAGTATGACGTGGTTGACTTCGCTATGTATATAAACTACCTTGCTGTGGATAAATGGAAAAACTTTACCTATGCCGATAACTTTAAACTGAAACTTACCTTTAAAGGCAAGGGCGTGGTGGAATTTACCGAATACTACAGAAATTCCAAAAACGTCAACCGCAATACTATCCTGCGCATGACTATCAATTCCAAAGAAAAGACCGATATAGTAATAGATATACCGGCGACTGACAAGCCTATGGTCGCTTTCTCGCTCACTGCGCTGGACGACCTGAGAGTCTACTCCGGCTGCTACCTGGCAGAGGTGGACGACAAGAATATCAGGGACGTCCATCTGTCGCTGGTATCCACTACTTTCAAGAAAGAAGCTTATATCAAAAACAATATCCGCCTCCTGAAAGAAAACGTGCTTTGCAAAGGAAGCGAACTGAAAGACCATATCATAGTCAATATCATAGATAACGGCCGTACTCTTGATAAGGAAGCGCTTGAGTGCAAGGACCTGCGGATAATCCCCAATAATAACGTGGGCGGCGCAGGCGGCTTTACCAGAGGCATGATCGAATCCCTTGCCCTCGACCCCAAACCTACTCATATACTGCTGATGGACGACGACGTGCTTATCATGTGCGAAAGCCTTTTCAGGACTTACTACCTGCTCCGTATCGTCAGACCTGAACACGCAAAGGATTTCGTCAGCGGCGCAATGTTCGACTACGATATGAGAGAAAGACAGTACGAGGACGTGGGCTATGTCCACAAGGGGGACGCCTCCTACGGTCCGCTCAAGGATATGCTCGATATGAACAACGTTGATTCGCTGCTCAGAAACGACAAGATGTCCGAAAGAAAACAGAAAAATTCCTACGCCGGCTGGTGGTACTGCTGTATCCCTACCGAGCTTATCGAAAAGAACGGTCTGCCGCTGCCTGTGTTCGTCAGGGGTGACGACGTGGAGTTCAGCCTGAGAAACAAGGCAAGCTTCATGACCATGAACGGTATCTGTATCTGGCACGTCGGCTTCGCAGGAAAATTCAACACCGCTATGGAACTCTATCAGGTGCACCGCAACAGCTTCGTTATACAGGCGGCAAGCGGCATCTGCAAGGATATAAACTTTATCAGAAGGCTGAAAATACTCTTCTGGAAAGAACTGACCAGGTTCGCCTATAACAACGCCGAACAGATACTCGATGCGGTGGACGACTTTATGAAAGGTCCGGGCTACCTGGTGAAATTAAACGGCGAAGAGGCGATAAAGACCCACAGCGCCAAGAACGACAAGCTTATCCCCATAAGCGAATTTCCGGCAGAATATAATATCAGCCACGGCGACCCGTATTCCTATAAGAGACTGAACAAACTGCAAAAGCTTTTGTATATAGTCACTCTGAACGGTCACCTGCTCCCGAATATCTTCCTCAGAAGATGGCCGGAAGTAATAGCGTTCGACTGGTTCTTCGTTCCCGGAAAGAACTACAGACGCAGACGGCTGATAGCAGTCAACCCCAACGACCAGACCGCCTGCCTGAGGGAAATAGACCGCAAACGCTGTTTTGAACTGATAGATCGGTATATGACTACAATGGGAAATTACCGCAAAAACCATACCAAAGTAGAAAAAGCCTACCGCAAAGCGCTGAAACAGATGACGTCTGAGAAATTCTGGAAGGAGTATCTGGGAATATGAAAAGTACCAGGATCGTTTTTGAAAAGCCAGGAGTTGCCGGATTGGAAGAATTTGATGTCAAAGACCCTGGGAACGATGAAGTCCAGGTAAAGGTTTGCTATACTCTTATATCAGCCGGCACGGAAAAGGCATACCTTAGCGCTTCTAACAACACATCACAAAAGTTTCCGTGCGTTCCGGGGTATTCTTCTGCCGGCATAGTCACAAAGGTCGGAAAAAACGTCACTGATCTTAAAGAAGGTGACAGAGTATTCGTTGCCTATGGGGGACACGCAGCCTATAATGTCAAAAAGAAAAACATGGTCGTTAAAATACCGGACAATGTTTCTTTCCAGCAAGCTGCATTTACCCGTCTTGCAAGCTTTCCATTGCTTGCAATAAGACGTGCCCGCCTTGAGATCGGCGAATCGGTAGTAATAGTCGGTCTGGGTATGTTGGGACTTTTCGGCGTTCAGATCGCCAAACTTGCAGGAGCAATGCCTATAATCGGCGTAGGGAATCGTGAGATAAGACAACAAAAAGCAAAAGCATACGGCGCTGAATTAGTATTGTCGCCTAACGATCCTGACCTGGCAAAAAAGATCTGTGAGTTCACCCAGGAAAGAAATGGTGTAAAAGGCGCAAATGTCATTGTTGAGACATCAGGTTCAGAGGCAGGGCTGATAGATTGCCTGAAATATACCTCCAAATATGCAAGGGTCATGATAAACGGCTGTCAACGTGTTATGACAAAGCCTGTGGATTTTTACCGATACGTTCACCTCAAAGGTGTCGAACTTATCGGCGCACATGATATGACAAGATTGCCATATAATTCCGCACCGGGCAACTGGACTTCAAGACGGGATTATATCACCTTGCTGGGATTTATGTCTGACGGACGTATAAATGCTGAAGATATGATCGGAGAGATCTGTTCGCCTGCACAAGCTGCTGAAACTTATAGCAGACTGCTTAACGACAGGGAATTTCCGTTGGGCGTGCTGTTTGATTGGGAACATTTCTAATAATATCAAGGAGTGTTAAGTGATGAAAAAATACGACTACCTTATAGTAGGGGCAGGGCTGTATGGTGCGGTCTTTGCGTATGAGGCAATGAAAAAGGGCAAGAGCTGTCTGGTGATAGACAAGAGAAGCCACGTTGCCGGCAACATCTACACCGAAAACCGCAGCGGGATAAACGTTCACGTTTACGGGGCGCATATTTTCCACACCAGCGACAAGTTCGTGTGGAACTATATCCAGCGCTTTGCGGAGTTCAACCGCTACACCAATTCCCCTGTGGCAAGGTACAAAGACGAGCTTTACAATATGCCGTTCAATATGAATACTTTTTCCAAAATGTGGAATATAGCAACTCCCGACCAGGCAAAGGCGATAATAGACGAGCAACGCAAGGAGATAACCGGAGAGCCGCAGAATCTTGAGGAGCAAGCCATTTCTCTGGTGGGACGGGACATTTACGAGAAGCTGGTGAAGGGTTACACCGAGAAGCAGTGGGGAAGAGACTGCAAGGACCTGCCGTCGTTCATCATCAAGCGGCTGCCGGTGCGTTTCACCTACGACAACAACTACTTCAACGACAGCTATCAGGGCATACCCATAGGCGGTTACACCCAGATAATCGAGAAGATGCTGGAGGGCGCAGACCTGCTGCTGGATACTGATTATTTTGCGAACAAGGAAGAGTTGTCCGGCTGTGCGGAAAAGGTAGTTTACACCGGTGCAATAGACGCTTACTTTGATTTCTGCTATGGGAATCTGGAATACCGCAGCGTGAGATTCGAGACGGAGGAGCTTGACACTGACAATTACCAGGGCAATGCGGTGGTGAATTACACCGACCGTGAAACGCCGTTCACGAGGATAATCGAGCATAAGTTCTTTGAGTTTGGAACTCAGCCGACCACGATCATTTCAAGGGAATATTCGGCGGAGTGGAAGCCGGGAGACGAGCCTTACTACCCGGTGAACGACGAGAAGAACGGTGCGCTTTACAGCAAGTACAAGGCTTTGGCGGACAAAGAGGAAAAAGTCATCTTCGGCGGACGCCTGGGCGAGTACAAATATTACGACATGGACAAGGTCATAATCGCCGCACTGGAAGCGGTAAAAGCCGAATTTGGTTCGGTCAGCGAATAATAAGCGCAAGGGACGCCCGGATATAAGAGGGCGTCCCTTTTATTTTTGCCAAAGCAAAAATCGAGCCGCACCCCGACAGGGGTGCGGCTCTTGCTGTAGTTTTCGATATCAGCCTACCAGACCCGAACGCTCTACACCTTCAACAAAATACCTTTGTAAAAAGATGTACATAATGAGTATCGGGGCGGTGGCAAGAATACAACCTGATTCCAGCCAAACAATGATCTGCCTGGGCGTTACGGGCTGGTTGTCAAACAACTGCGCCCTCAGAGTGTTGTCCAGGTTTTTCAGCTCCAGAGCAATAGTACTGTTGTCCGTGAAGAACGAGGACGAAACATAGTAGTCGTTCCAGTACCAAACAATGGAGAAAAGGAATACCGTCAGGAATGAGGAGGCTGCATTGGGTATCATGACCTTTACAAAGGTCTTGAACGGACCGCAGCCGTCCAGATAGGCGGCGTCCTCAAGCTCCTTGGGAAGCCCTCTGAAGAACTGCCTGAATATGTAGATGAACAGTCCTGCCTTGATACCGTTGGCGAACAACGCCGGTGCGTACATCGTTATGCCGTGGTCGATAAGGGAGATATACGGCTTGCCGGTGAACAGCTTTACCAGTCCGAATCCCTTGAAGTATGCAAACTGTACGAACAGCGGAATCGTGGTGATCTGAGGCGGTACAATTATCATCAGAACAACTATCGCAAACAGCAGATTTTTTCCCTTGAACTTGAATCTTGCAAATCCGTAGCCTGTGATAGCACAGGAAGCAACGGACAGCAGCGAGGAAATAAGGTTGAGCCTTACCGTCTGGAGAGCCGTAGAACCGTAAGAAATAGTGGTCCAGGTCTCCTTGATGTTCTGCAAGGTAAGACTTCTCGGTATCCACACGATGGACGGGTCAGACATCTGGTCGTTGGGTCTGAACGCCGTTGAGAACATGAAGATAAGAGGGTAGAGGATTATGAAGCAGAGTCCGAAAAGTATCAGGAACCTGAATATCGGCCACACTGCTCCTACCAGAGCTTTGTTGCGGTTGTAACGTATCTGCTCGGGAGTAAGGTCGGGCTTGATACCAGCCGCTTTCATTGCTTTGAGCTTGGCTTTTTTAGCCGCTTTCATTTCTTTTGCAAATTGTTTTTCTTCTTTTCTGGTTGCCACTCTTATCCCCCCTTAATCCACTTCATAGTATACAAACTTGTTTACGATGACAACTGCTATCGCCAGAACGACTCCCACTATTGCGAAGTACGCCCACGCCATCGCCGCACTGTAACCGTGCTCCCACTGCGAGGACTTGGAAACTACCTGCTGCATTACTGAGTTGGTCGGGTCAACGAACGAGTCAACTACCGTGTAAACAAGGCTTGCCATGATCATCGGGCTGATATAAGGCACTGTGATCTTCCAGAAGTATTCCCACGCCGTAGCGCCTTCCATCTGGGCGGCTTCCTTGGCGGAATAGGGAATGTTTTGCAGCGCCGACAAGAACAGCAGTATCTGGATACCTGCGTTCCATACCATGTTGAAGATATCCGACGTGATGGTCGTAATGGCTGACGTCAGCTTGTCGCTTATATTGTAAATTCCCAAAAACGTCAGCAGCTGATCCACAAGGTCCGTCTCAAACATGGTGCTGAACTGCTCAGAACCGCCTGAATATCCACCGGTGTTCATGTTACCGGTGATTATGTCGTAAACCGGTCCTGTTGCGATTATTACCGGCAGGAAGAATACCGCTCTTGCGAAAGTCCTGCCCCTGAACTTCTGGTTGAGTATTACCGCTACGAAGATTGAGAAAATGATTATCAGCGGTGTTTTCAGAATTGTAGAGCCCAGAACGTCCAGCAGGTTCTTGGTGTAAGCCGTATCTTTCCTGAATGCGTTGTAGTAATTCTGTATGCCCACGAAATCCAGCTGCATCTTTCCTGAAACAGGCTGAGTGTCGTTGAACGAATAGATAAGCGAAGTTATCGTAGGCATGATGAAGAAGTAGATAGTTCCGATGAACCACAGAGCGATAAATCCGTAGCCGTAGAGCATCTTTCTTCTTTCGTAGGGTATCTTCATACCCTTTTGCTTGGGCTTCTTTTTGGAAGCCTTGCTTTCAAGCGGAGTGTTCTCGTCCTTTTTCTCCGGAGTATCGAACGAGAACTCCATCTCTCCGTCTTTGATCTTACCTGAAGTTACGTCTGCAACAGCTTCTTCAGTCTGAGAAATTTCTTCTGGAGCAGCTTCTGAGGCATTTACCATTTCCTCGGAAGCCTCCATTTTTTTATTTTCTTCCATTAGCCCTGCAAACCTCCTTCTATAGCTGTTTTAAGATCGTACTTAACGCCGTTTACATCTGCCGTGGCGTTGACCGTGTCAATAGTTATCACAACGTCCGCCGAACCTTCAGAGCTGTAAGTCGTGGTAATAACTCCGGTCTCCTCATTGACCTGGTAATCGGTGATGATCTTGTCGCTCACCTGACTGAGTATCTTGTCGCTGAGCTGATACTGTTTGATAGCGGGGTCTATCCAGCCTGCGTAATTTGCGTAGTACAGGTCGTTGAAGTCCGTATCTATCAGTTCATAAGCTTCCTCGTAGAACATATCGTAGTGTATTGCCGAACCTGATGCCAGCGACAGCATAAACACTTCTTCAGCGTTGGAATTAGCGTTTACAGGAGTTGACGCATACGGAACATATCCGTGAATGACCATCTGGTAAAGCGGTATATCCAGATCCGCCATATTATACTGGCTGGAGTAAACAGGCACATTGGTTATATGATCCACATACGGGATAATATAAGCGTTTGCCTCGTCTGCGATAATGCTTTCCATCTGCTCAGATGCCTTTTTGTAGTTCTCCACAAGGTTATCTTCGTTAGACTCTCTGCTGAGAGCGTGTTTTCTTGAAAAGTCAGACACCAGCGTATTTGAGTATTCGCCGAAGCCGATATTCTTCTGACCCTTATCGGTGAAGCTTTCCACCATCTGAGTCATCGCCTTGGTGTAAGCGTTAGGCGAGAGCAGGGCGGGAGCTTTACCCGACTGCTGTACTCCAAACGCAATACTGTACTTGCTTTGTCTTGACTGAGCGTTTGAAACTCTTATCGCCGTACTGTTCAAAGTGAGGAATCCCCAGGTGCTGCTCTTCATTTCCATATTGGAGATAGAGGGATAGATGACCGTGTTCATCGACTGCGCTGCCGTCTGAAAATCCTCAAATCCGCTCTTTCCGCCTAATTTTCCGGAGGGTTTGAACTTGGTGGAAATTTTTCCTACCATAGACTTGTTGGTCCACTGGTTGTAATTTGCCACCATGCTGGTAACTCCGCCGTCGGACAGCTTCTTGATTATTTCTTCCGCCTGGTCGAACGTAGTAACTCTGGTTTTCATATCCACCGGCACTCCGGCGATAGAAGTTTCTTTCAGCACGCCTCCGAACAGGTCAAGATAAAGGTTTGTCTTTCCGGCTTCAGTCTTTTTCTCAAGACCCTTTTCTGTGATAAGGTAGTTTCTGTAGACCGCAGCCACATCTGCGTAGTTTACTTCCTTCTCATCGCTTATAGGATAATAGCTTACCGCTATTTTATCGGTCTTGATCTTGCCCTTTTCAAACACCGTTATCCTGGTTCCGTCCGTTCCGCCCATGTAGTAGGTGTCGGAGCTTCTCAGGTTGAAAGTAAAGTTCACGGTATTGAAAGCCTGCTTGTTCTGCCTGCTCACCTGAGCGTTTACTGAAGCGTTTCCGTCGCCGTCGGTAGCAATAGCCACAAGACCGTTCTTGCCTTCCACCGTAGCTATCAGCGGCAGGTAAGCCTGTTCTGTAACTCTCGGCGCATTAAGGGGAACTGTGGTCTTGTCTCTGCCGTAAAGCTGCTGGGTGTAGGAAGTGTAGCCTTGTTTTCCGTTGTTGTAACGTATAATAGCTCCGCTTCCGTCAGGAATGACCATATATCCCTCGACTTCATTTCCGGCAAGGTCCAGCAGAGGAGCCGCACCGAACGATGGGTTAAGGGTAAGGGCGGTGACTATCTTTCCGCTCACCGAGTCGTCAGCCGTCTTTTCAACGACTTTTTCCATATCCACCGAAGCTTCCAGCCTGTCGTCATAGAGCTTATACTCTACCGGAACTTCAAATCCGCCGTCCCTGAACTTATAGGTAACGGTCAGACCGTTTCCGGAGATCTTCCAGGTCTCGCTTCCGGCTTTGGTCTCCTGCACTGCTTTGGAGTAAAGGTCAGTTACGTTCCTCTTCTCCTGTCTCAGGTCGCCGTACTGGAGTATCAGTCCCGAAGCCGACTGATTCCTCTGAGGCAGTTTCATGGAAGTCATCTTAGCCTGGTCGATGATAGTTTGATCGCCGTAGGGATTTACCGGCGTTGACCACCAGTATTTATCCCCTTTCTTGTCATAAAGAGCAAGTTTTCCGTTCACCTCGTCGGCGTAAACTGCCAGGTTCTCATTTTCCATAGCCAGCTGCACGTCAGCCAGGAGCCTGTCGGTCTCCAGCGTGGTGAACATTATTCTTCCGCTGCTTTCCGAAACGAACTTTCTGCCGTTCTCGTTGTCCTCGCCCTGATAAGCGTAGGTATCCGAGATAGTTCCGGCGGAAGCGTCCATGATATAAACAGCGTCCTTATCTGTTGTAACAAATGCGCTGGACTCGTTCTTGCTCAACAGTTTGATGTAGAAATTTTCCAGCTTGCTGTAGCTGCTGTCGGTTTCTACCACCCAGATGCCTTCGGGAGACATATTTATGCGGCTTGCGCCTTCCCCCTCAGCCTCGTCTATAACTGCCACCAGCGTTTCGCCCTTTTCGGGGTCGTTGTAGATTATTGCCAGCTGTTCTTTCGGAGCTGCCAGCAGTTTGCCCTTGGTGTAAGTTATCTCGTTCACAGCCGCATTTACGTCAGCCTGAGTAGCAGCTGCATCGTCGATAAGTTTCTTTGCGTTTTCCAGCGAATCGGAATAGATCTTCCAGGTGTACTCGGTGTAATCGCTTTCCACCAGATTCGGGTCTGCGGAATCCAGCGTATTCTGCAACACGCTCTTATCCACCGTATCCGGTTCAGGAGTTTCCACCGGTTCTTGTCCGGCATACACCAGAGCCAGCTGCGCTCTTTCAATTTCAATAGCAGCCTCGTCTATCTCATACTGAGTAGCCGCCATATCCTCCGCAAGAGGTCTTGCCTTTTCCACTGCGTCGCTGTAAGCTCCCAGACTTTCGGGAGTATAGCTATCCTTTGCGTCCAGATACATCTGAGCGTTAGCCAGCATCAGATCCAGATTCTGCCTGTTAGTGATAACTCCCTTGTAAACTGTATAATCGCTCTCGCTTCCCAGAACTTCCATTGCGCTCTTAACGTACTCTGCGGTAGTTTCGGTAGCAAGATCGACAGTTTCGTCCTCTTCTTCTTCCTCTTCGCCATCTTCGCCCTCGGAGTTTTCAGCGCCGTTCTCGTCCGTTTCAGCGGAAGAGTCTGCGTTTTCGTTCTCCTCAGCTGCAAAAGCGGAGCCCAGCGGCATCAGCATAGAAAGGACCAACGCAAAGATAAGGATCTTTTTCTTTTTTCCGTGCATGATTCAAAACACCATCCTTTCCTCAGCCTCTGACCCTGTATGCGATCTCGGTGTAGATCGAGTAAACGAAAACGTACACCTGCTGGAACAATGAGAGCAGCAGCACTGCCAGGAAAAGTATCAGCAGCATTGCTATAAGAGTTCCGATGATCGACACGATCGTTTTTGTGAAGGAATACTGGTGGACGGCTTTCATTGCCTGTATCATAAGCACCACCGACCAGCCCAGTCCCAGCAAATAAATGAAGTTCACCCAGATAGCCTCGTCCAGTATCAGGAAGTTCGATATGAACACCGACACATACACGCCTATTATATAAGGTACGAGAGCGTATGCCGAGTAAATGCAGATATTTTTCAGCGTTCCCTCGCCGTCGAACAAGGTACATACCGCCCAGTTTCCTATTACCCACACAAAGAAGTAAACTATCGACTGCACTATCAGCGGCACTACGTTGAACACCTTTACATAAGCGGTGTTGAACGCAAAGCCTTTCAGCTGACGGTTCACTACCATTGCCACAAAGAGCAGGAAAACTATTAAGAACGACAGCTTCAGCGAACCTTTTTTCTTCCATCTCAGATCTTCAAAGCCTTCCACCGGATGGAAAATAACGTGTTTGAGCCAACCTAAAGTTGAAAATTCATACATTACTCATTTTCCTCCTTTGCAGCTTTTTTCTCTTTGGAAGCCTTTATGTATTCGCCGATGGACTTTATCTTGCCTTTTTGCCTGAGCTTTACAAGAACTATTATCAGCACTATCAGCACGACCAGCGTAATTACTATCGCCTGGAAGTGGTCTCTGAGGAAGTCGTCCCTGTAATACTCAAAAGCCTTGTCGTAATTCTCCTGGTCGTAAGCGGTCTCGAAGTATTCCATAGCGTCGGCGTATCTGTCCTCGTTAAGGGCAGCTTTTCCCAGAGCTATGTGAGCCAGCGTGTAGCCGCCGTCTCTTCTCATGACCTCTTCCCAGATAGGCTTGGCTTCTACATATTTACCCTGAACATACAGTTCGGAAGCCTGATGAACGTACTTTCCGAAAACCGTTTCGGTAAACACCGTAATATCGTTTTTCGTTCCGTCCAGAACGTATATGTTCGTGCCGTAGGTCTCCACCGCATTAGGTGCGGTAAAGCTTCCCTCCTGCTCTGACGGAGTTGATTTTGCTCCGAAGATGAACAGCAGGTTTGCGTCCTTGTCGTACTGGAAAACTCTTCCGGTCTCATAGTCCAGCAGGTTTATTATTCCGCCCTCGCCGATGACTACGTCTGTCAGCTTGGTGGACTTAGCGGAATATTCCTTTGCGCTCCATGCGAAGTCGCCGAACTCGTAGGAATTTCCCACTGCGTTGTCCCAGATATTATATCCTGCCGGGTTCAGTTTTTTAACTGCGTCGGTGGAAGCGTTAGCCGATTCAGTTACTGTAAAGACGAAACCGTCCTCGTCAATATCGAAGTTGTGGAACTCAGTAGGGACCGAGCTTACCATAGCTTCCAGCTGCGCTTCCGAAGCGAACATTCTCCAGACCTTTCTTGCAACTACCGCAGCGGTCTGTTCAACACGGTTCGCACCGAAGAATCCTCTGAAAGTTCCTGCGGAGTCATACCTCAGCGCACCGGAGTTTACCGAAGTAGAGATAAGGTAGATGTTGCCCTCCTTATCGGCTATTACCTTAGACGGTGTAAAAGCCTCCGCCTTGTAAGCCTCTGTTTCCGGCTTTGTCAGTTCCAGAATTACCTTTGCGCTGGTGGGGCTGGTCTTTTCCAGTTTAAGACCCCTGTTGTTGTCAGCGTCCGCAAGGTAAATAGTTGTAACTCCCTTGTCGTCCGTTGAAGTAAAGATACCCTGAGGGTTGTTGAATGTACTTACCGAACTTCCCTCGATAGTCTTTATACAGCCGATGAGCTTCAGGTCTTTGTCCAGCTGGAGAAGTCTGTTGTTTCCAGAATCCACCACCCAGAACGTCTCGCTCACGTCGTCAAAGAACATATCTCTTGCCGTGTTAAGGTACGGACTTTCCTTTTCGCTTATAAAGAACGGGCTTTCCGGATCTGATAAAGAGGAAAGTCCCATATCAAGTCCGGTAACGGTCCTTTCGACCCTGTAGCCAGCCTGCGACGGGATGGTGTCCTGCCACATATCATAGCTGTAGGTCTCATACGGCTCGTCGGCGAATGCGGTTGCAGCAAATGAGCCTGCCGCTGTGACCGCTGCCACAATGCCGATAAAGCATTTTTTTAATTTCGACACCAATTATCACCTGTTTCCTTTTATGATTTGATCTGACTTTCATTCCTATATCAATCCTTGATACCGGAGTTTGCCATTGTTTCCATAACGTTGTTCTGAGCGATAAGGAACACCAGCAGAGGAGGTATCATCAGGATAACCGCCGTTGCGAAGGTAACGCCCTGTCTTGCGATACCTGCGGCAGAGATCTGGTTCATTATAGTAGGGAGGGTCTTGAGCTCTTCCGAATAGATAAGAGCGCCGCCCTGGATATTCCAGGCTCCCTGGAAAGCGAAGATCAGAAGTGTCATAAGTGCCGGTTTTGAGTTTGGCATTACGATGGTCCAGCAGATCCTGAACAGACCTGCGCCGTCCACCTTAGCCGCTTCTATCATCGAGTCGTGGATAGTCGTCATGCTCTGTCTCATAAGGAACAGTCCCATTGCCGTTGCAACGCTTGGGAGGATAAGAGCCCAGTAGGTATCTATCATGCCCAGCACTGCCATTACCAGGAACTGAATGATCCACATTGCAGAAGATGTGAACAACAGCGCAGTAACTACTATTTTATTGATAAGCTGCGCTCCGGGGAATTTGCACTTTGCAAGAGGGAACGCCGCACAGCAGCAGACGAAGATGTTTGCCACTGATACCACGACAGTTACGAACGCACTGTTGAATATGTATCTTGAAAGCGGCACCCACAAGCTGCTTGCCACCTTGAACATATCCGAGTAGTTCCTCATTGTGGGACGAAGCACATAGAGCTTAGGCGGGAAAACGAAAAGCTCCTCGATAGGTTTGAAAGACTGGATTATTGCGTAGTAAAGGGGGAACACCATGAATATTCCCAACAGCGCCAGGAATATGAAGATAACGATATCTCCGCCCAGGCTTCCGTTTATTCTTTTGCGTTTATCCTTGACTTTCAGTTCATTGATATCCTTTTTCTTTTTATGATTTGCCATTTCGTCTCCACCTCCTTAGTCAAGATACTTGCCGAGCAGCCATGTGATAAGCTTATTCACCAGCAGCATCGCCGCAAACAGAATAAAGCATATTGCGCAGGCGTAGCCCATTTCGTAACGGATCGTACCGTAGTCGGTAGCGTGATTCATAATGGTATGAGCCGCATAGTCTGTTGAGGGAAGTCCCACCAGAGACTGTCCTACAGCTCCCACCGTAAAGGCTGCCGAGATCTGCATTACTGCCGCAAACAGCAGCTGCGGTCCCATCGAGGGAACAGTTATCAGGAAAAGTTCCTGCCATCTGTTTCTTATACCCTCTATAGCTCCGGCCTCGTACATTGACTTGTCTATGTTCTGGAAACCTGCACGGATAGCAAGGAATCCTGCGCCCATGGAGATCCACAGCTGAACGACTATTACCACGCCCAGTATGTATCTGGTATCAGTGAGCCACTGCACCGGAGCGTTTATGAATCCCAGGTCCATCATTATTGAGTTGATGAAGCCGTAGGAGTCGCCGGACATGAACAGCTGCCAGATGATGTATACCGACGGTGTCATAGACGGCGCATAGAACACGAAGGTAAAGAAAGTTTTGAGCTTGGGGTGCATTTCGTTTATGAGCCATGCAATAAAGAAGCTCAGCGCATAACTGAAAGGTCCTGTGAATATCGCAAACACCAGAGTGTTTTTAACTGCGATCATGAAAACGTCGTCGTTCAGGAACAGCGTATAGAAGTTAGACAATCCCACAAACTTAGGCATTTCCACCATATTGAAGTTTGTAAAACCAAGAGGAAGCGAGATGACTACCGGTATGATTATGAACACTGTGAACAGTATCATAAAGGGCGCTAACAGACCGTAGCAGCCGGCATTCAGCTTCATCTGATGCAGGGTGTACTTAAACTTGCTTTGCTTGTTCAGCGGCTTTTCCTGTCCGATAGCAACAGCAGAATTATTATCTTCCATCAGAATTTACTCCCCTTTCTTAATTTGATGAATACAGTCCGAGGTCCTCGAGCTTTCTGGTGATCTCAGCGTTGATATCCTTGTTGTACCAGATAAGCGTATCTCTCGGGTTTTCGGCGTCGTTTACGACCGTCCTGAATGCGTTTGTCAGGTTTCTCGTAACAGCGTATGTTGCAGGGATTATAGGTATTTCCACCTGTTCGTCCATCTGCGCTTCCAGCTTGTCAAGTTCGGTCTGCGACCATGACAGACGTTTCAGCGCTTCCTTGTTGGCGGTATCGAAACGTCCCATCGTTCCCATCAGAGCCTCGATGTCGTTTCCGTAAGCCACCTGTGTTTCGGTGGAAGTGAACCACTTGATAAATTCCCATGCTGCCTGCTGGTCCTCGCAGGCGTCGAAAATGATAGCTCCCGAACCTGACGAGCAGGACGCATGGCTGACAGTTCCGTCAGGTCTGCGGGTTCCGGGTATCTGCATGAAGTCCCAGCAGCCCTTTATTTCAGGAGCTGCCACCGACAGCTGGTTAAAGAAAGTATATCCGTTGATAAGTATAGGCATATCGCCTGTTCTGAATCTTGTGAACGGGTCGTAGGTCTGGTCGAAGCTGTAGGTGGTGTAGAACTTGGTCCACATCTCGAACGCCTCGATAGCGTCCTGAGAATCGAAAGTAGTAGCGGTCTTGTCATCGTTGTAGAAGTTAAGACCTCTTTGCAGAAGCAGTGTTGCGAAAGTATTTCCTGCTTCAGTGGTAGTAGGAACTGTAGTAACGCCGTTTACCACTATATTAGCTTGAAGCACCAGACCAGCCGCCATGTAGTTTCTCTGGATAACGGGAAGCACGTCTATGAAGTCCTCCCAGGTCTCCAGGTCGGTCTCCGGGTCTATGCCGTAGCTCTGGAGTATATCCTTTCTGTAGAACAGCATCGGGAACGTCTGGCTCACCGGCAGACCGTAAACGCCGTCGTTGTAAGTATACAGCACCGGAGCGGTCTCCGTGAAGTTCTTGATAGCGTCCTCATAGTCAGGGAACTGAGTAAGGTCTGTGAGCACCCCTCGTGCGGCAAGCTGTATCGGGAAGTCTCCTCCGATAAACAGCGCCACGTCCGGACCCTTTCCTGCCAGGGTAGCCTCAACGATACCGCCCTGTACCAGGTTTATAGCCGCCTTGGTATCAGAAGTCGGGTTAAATTCGTTGTCGACCAGCTGTTTTACAACCTGTGCCTGGTCACGTCCCAGCGAAACCCAGACTGTGATGGAATTTTCTCCGTCCTCGGAAAGCGAGTTATAGTCCTCGAAGAAAGAACCGATGAACGCCTTGAATCCGAATCCCAGCGATTTGAAGAAGCTCTTCTTAGTGGTAGTGAACTCCTGGTCGGAGGTAGTCAGTTCTATGAAATCAAGTTCCAGAGCCTGACCTCTGTAAGTCTGCATCCAGGAGGACACAGCCGAGATATTATCTTTTATCTGCTGGAGCAGGCTTGGTATCCTGTAGACCCTTTCGGTACACTTATCCAGCACTATTGCCATTTTATCCAGCGTTACCGCTTCAGAACCGCCGTCAGCTCCGGAGAGCTTTTCAATCTCCGCCTGCAATTCCCTGAGTCTCTTGCTGTAAGACTTAAAGTCGTCCACGATAGTGGGTATAGACTTATCTATCTTATAATCGTTGTACTCGTCGGGGGAAGGTCCTGTGATCTCTCTTATTCTTCTGTAGTAGGAAGTGATCTGGTAAACTATTCCTTCCAGTTCGTCCATGATCTCGCCTATCTCGCCGGGGATAGCTTCCAGCGTGAGCTTATGTTTGCCTGCGTCCAGGTAATAGTACATAGGCTCTCCGTTGCCGTCCTCCGGGTAAACAACGTCCCACTCGGTATTGTAGTAGAATTTTATCTGGTTGGATTCCCTGTTGGGAACTACATCGTCTATGTAGAGTCGTCTGTTGGAATAAAGACCTCTCATGGAATCCTGTCTTGCTCTGATACCTATTTTATAGTATCCGGCAGTTTCCACATCGAACTCCCAGGTTATCGACTGAGTAGCCTGGTTCCAGTTATCCTTGCCGATGGTATTGTATCTGGTCTTGGTCGGGTCGGCAGGGGAAGTCATGTAGGAAGTCCTGTCCGAGGTGGGGTAAAGGGACCTGTCGTTTTTATAGGCAGCCTTTTCGCCCTCGATAAGTATTCTCTGACCGTTTGCCGAAGCTATCTCCGACTCACTGGGAGCGGAATACAGCGGCAGTTCCTTTTCGTTGTAGAGCTTGAGATATTCCAGTGCGAAAGCCGCTCTGTCGGAGTTTATGGTGATGGTATTTTCTCCTGCCTCGAAGTAGAAAGCCAGCGGTTCGTTGAACAGACCGTCGATATCTTTCAGAGGAGTTTTCTGCCATCTTACCGATTCCACCTGACCGGGACGGATATCGTTGTCATGGATATCCTTAGCTATCTCGTTTTTATCCACCCACACTTTAGGCAGGGTGATACGGGTAGCCGTGGTGTAAGGTATCTCTCCGTTTATCGCCAATGTCAGCTCAACGGTATTGGTGTTTCCTGCAAGAGCCTCATAGCTGGCCTCTATGTTGTAAAGACCCGCCTGCGGGACGTCCACCGTAAAGGACACCTGACCGGACTGGCTCTCCCACTTCATTACCTGGGAAACGCCGTCCACATCATCGACGCTGACTACCGTTTCTTCGGTGGGGTCCTTGTAATCCTTTCCGTAAATCATGATCTCCTGATCCGGTCTTGCAGCGCCGCTGTTTCTGTCCAGGTATGCGCTGTAAGAATTTTCCCTGTTGGAAGCGTCGATATCATCGGCGGAGATAATGCTGTTATCCGTAGCAGCGGTATCCTGCCCGGAATCGGTATCTTCCGCCGCAAACGCAGCAGGGACTGTGCCCACGCACATGGCAACTGCGAGCAAAGCAGCCGTCAGACGCTTTAGCTTTTTGTTTTTCACTGTGATCCACCTTTCATAGAAATTTGCCTTTTCGGGAAATCTCCCGATATATTTTTACCGGCATCGGTGTAAAAAAGTTATTAATTGCGGTCAATCGGACCTGAAAATAACTATGCGGCTGTTGTCGCTGTCCAGTTCCGCCCTGACCTTTCCTCCGCCCTTGATCCCAAGAGCGTCCAGGTACTCTCTTGGCAGCTGCACCCGACCCGTCCTGTCGAGCACCACCAATTCTTCTCTTTGTTCGTCGTCCTCCTCGTCGTCGGGCTTTTCCACCATTACGATGTCGCCCATCTCGTTAAGTTCCTCAACGTAGGATTTTTTCCTGATTATCTCCGAGGAAGTCCGCCCGTCTCTTATCGCCACCACTCTGTCAATGTTTCTTGCCAGCTTGACGTCGTGGGTAACTATCACTATGGTTATACCTTCCGTCCGGTTAAGCTCCTTGAATATATCCAGTATCACCCTGGAAGTCTTAGTGTCCACCGAACCGGTAGGCTCATCGGCAAGGAGCAGTTTTGGGTCGTTGGCAAGAGCTATCGCAATAGCGACTCTTTGCTGCTCACCGCCCGACATCTGATCCAGCCGTGAATTTTTCCTTTCTCCCAGCCCCACCTTTTCCAGCAGGCTCTCGGCTTTTTTCCGTCTTGCCTTAGTGCCTTTGAGCAGCATGGGCATTTCCACGTTCTGCACCGCCGTCAGGTAAGGTATCAGATTCCTTGCATTGTTCTGCCACACGAACCCCACGGTATTCCGTTTATAGTCCATGTAGTCCTTGTCTGAGAACTTCAGCAGGTTTTTCCCGTCCACGAACAAGCTTCCTGCGGACGGCTTGTCGAGACCGCCCAGCATATTGAGCAGCGTAGACTTGCCGCTTCCCGAGTTCCCGACTATCGCCATAAGTTCGCCTTTTTTGATTTCCAGATCCAGCCCTTGCAGCGCCACGACTTCTATCTCGTCTGTCTTGTAGATCTTCACAAGATTTTCGCAGCTTATCATCAGGTCGCCGCCGGTCTGTTCCAGAGTTTCCTGAACAACAGCTTCACTCAACTATCTCACCGTCCTCCAGAGTATATACCTTGTCGGCAATATCTATCATGCTGGGATCGTGGGTAGTCATTATGATGGTCATATTATGTTTAGCCACCAATTCTTTGAAAAGCTTCACCACGTGCAGACCCGTAGCCGTATCCAGTTCAGCGGTAGGTTCGTCTGCGAACACCAGATCCGGCTCGTGAGCAACAGCCCTTGCGATAGCCACTCTCTGCTGTTCGCCGCCGGACATTTCCCCCGGCCGGTGGAACATTCTTTTTTCAAGTCCCACGTTTTTCAGGACTTCCCCGGCTCTTTGCGCCCGCTGGTCGTAGGGGTACTTAGCCAGCCTCAGCCCGAACTCCACGTTTTCGTAAGCGGTCATAGAGGAGATGAGCGCCACCGACTGGAACACGAAAGCCATTTTGAATCTTCTCAGCTCATCACGCTTTTTTTCGGACATAGCGGTGATATCCTCCCCCTGAAAGACCACCGAACCGCTGGTTGGCCTGTCGAGAGCGCCAAGGATATTGATGAGAGTTGTCTTGCCGCTTCCGGAGCGTCCCCGCAGGATAGTCAGAGTTCCCTTTTCCACCTGCACGTTGACGTTTTTCAGTGCGTTCACGACGCTGCCGTCGCCGATCTTGAAATCCCTGCACACCCAGTCAGCGGATAAAATAATTTCAGCCATACGCAAAAGCTCCCACAGCACAAATTTTAAATTTTTTTGTGCAAATTGATAACGGACGACATATCTTGTTACAAAGCTCAAGGAGCGGTACAAGATATTGATTATTTGTTGAAAAACACTAATTACAAGGCAATATTTTCGTAAAAAATTATGTGTTTTGTTCAAATTAGAGATACTTAGCTAATCTTAATTATAACAAATAGACCTGCCCGTGTCAAGATTTCGCAAACGTTTACGAAAATTTTTTTACAAACGTGTGATAAAGCTGTGCAAATTTCACAAAAGGCTGCTGCCGGGGGAAATACATTTATAATAGTATAGTTCGGGTGCTGGCGAAGTTTTCCAACCTGACCTTTGTGAAAGTTTAACAAATTTTCCGCTTCCGGAGCAAGTATTTTGCACAATTTTTCTGAAAATATTTTCCTATCCCCTTTTTCGACCTTGACAATAAAAAAGCTGATGCTATAATGTAACCATTGTAACCATTCTGTAACGATTGCATTGGTAATTGTTACCGTTTTGAAACAGAAAGGGGTCTTTAGCATCAAACGGTTTAAAAAGCGGCTGATTTTAGCTGCTGCGATAGCAATGACCGCCGGAGCAGGAGCGGAGCTCTCCGAGCCGGCAGACCTGCCCGCCGCTCCTGCTCCGGCAGCCGCACCTTGGGAGGCAGAGGAGGGCGAAGTTACGGAGATACTGGTAACTTTGCCGCCCAGCTTTGCGTCCCAGCCGAAAGCGGTGTTCGAGGAAGATGTGGAAGAGAAATATATTTACGGATATGAGGTGAAGTTCAACGGAAGTTCGGTGGGGCTGGTCTCAGAGAAGGATAAAAATGCGGTAAATTCCGCCGTGAGAGAAAAGGTGGAAAGCTTCGGCGAAGGCGCAGAACTTGCCGATACACTGACCTTCGAGGGGAAATTCATACTCGTTTCCCAAAGCAGCTTTGCCGGGGAGATACTTTCCCGTCTGGAGCTGTCAGTTAAGACCGTCCGCTGTGAGAGCCGGTATTCCGCCGAAAAAGCGGAAGTTATCCAAACGCCCTCAGATAAAGTCTTTCTGGGGGATACCGTCACCGTCGCCGAGGGCAAAGACGGACTGCTGCTGTCAGTTTACCGTGTCACTGAGATAAACGGCAAGACCGTCTCAGAAGAACTTATCAGCCGGACGGAAGTTGAGAAAAAGCAGGATAAACTGGTGCTTGTGGGGGAAAGGGTGCCTGTCAGCCTTCCTGCCGACAAGGCGGAAGTTTACGGCGGCTTTATCTTTCCCCTTGCCGACGCCCCCTGCTATGTAAGCTCAACTTTCGGCTATCGGGAATTTGACGACAGCTTCCACAACGGCACGGATTACGCCGCCGACTTCGGAACACCGGTGTATTCCGCCGCCGACGGCGTTGTGACCTTTGCCGGAGAGGACGACACCGGCTTTGGAAATTATGTTCAAATAGACCACGGAAACGGCTTTGTAACGGGCTATGCGCACCTTTCGTCCATAGCGGTAAGACCCGGCGACACCGTCCGCCAGGGCGACCAGGTGGGAAGCGTAGGCAGCACCGGGTACTCCACCGGCAACCATCTCCATCTGCTGGTAAAATACTCCGGCGAGTACACCGACCCCCAGGCGATCTTCGGCAGCCGATAGAGGCAGCGCAAGGCTGTTAGAGGTTAGAGGGCGACTGCGTGAATTGAAAAACTGCGGTGCAGTGTGTTCACCGTTGCGGCAAAGCCGCCGCACAGCCACCCCAATGGGGTGGCTTTCTTGCTTCTTGCCTCAGCTGCTAGAAGCAAGAGGCAAGATTGCGGCGGCTTTGCCGCCCGATATCCTCTCCCCAGATTGGGGAGAGGTGTCAGCGTCAGCTGACGGAGAGGGGAATACTTTTTATAAGTGGGCGCAGCTATAACAAATTAATCGCTGGCTATCCAGCCGCCCGACTATGCAGCCCCAACAACCTGCGGTGCAGTTGGGTCACCGGTACGGCGGCTTTGCCGCCGCATAAAAATCCCCCTCCCAATGGGGAGGGGGAAAACGGCGTTAGCCGTTAGGGGGTGGGGCTTTCTTGCCTCTTGCTTCTAAATTTCTTGCTTCTAGCAGGGGTGTGGCTCTCTTGCCTCTTGCTTCTAAATTTCTTGCCTCTAGCAGGGTGGGGCTTTCTTGCCGCAGCCGCTAGAAGCAAGATAACGAGAGGCAAGATGCAAGATTAGGGCGGCTTTGCTGCCCTAATGCGTAATTCCAACTACCTGCGGTGCAGCGAGGTCACCGTTGCGGCGGCGGAGCCGCCGCATAAGAATCCCCCTCCTAATGGGGAGGGGGAAACGCAACGAAGTTGCGAGGGGGTGGGGCTCTCTTGCCTCTTGCCTCTAATTTTCTTGCTTCTAGCAGGGGCTCTCTTGCCTCTTGCCTCTAATTATCTTGCCTCTGTCACATAGGCTATTGCGCCCATTTTGCACGCTTCTACGCACTGACCGCAGCCGATACACTTGGAATAGTCGATCTTTGCAAAGTTGTTCTCTACTTTGACCGCTCCGGTGGGACACTTCCTCTCGCACATTCTGCAACCAATACAGC